>NZ_CP019037.1:300000-457181 GCF_001941825.1 Massilia putida | reverse complement strand
TGGCATGCGCGTTACCACCACGAGGCGGGTAACCGCTGGCTGCGCGGCGTGGTGAGCCGGCTGTTCGGTGGCGCGCCGGCGGGCACCGTCAAGCCGAGATGATGTCGGCCGAGAACAGGCCCGGGCACGCATACGGCACCAGCTTGACCGCGTTGACTGCGGTGTGTCGCTCAATGCTTCAGCGCATACGCGATGACGTAGTCGCCCCGGTCCGGCGACTGGCGCGCGCCGCCCGCCGAGATCACGACGTACTGCCTACCCGTCTTCGGCGACACATAGCTCATCGGCCCGCCCTGGCTGCCCACTGGCAGGCGCGCCTTCCAGACTTCCTTGCCGGTCGCGCTGTCGAACGCGCGCAGGTAATAGTCCTGCGTGCCGGCGATGAACACGAGGCCGCCCTGCGTGGCGAGCGTACCGCCGAGCGTTGGCATCCCGACCGGCATCGGCATATGCATCTTGATGCCCAACGGGCCCGTGTCCTGCACGGTGCCGACCGGCACCTGCCACAGCAGTCTGCGCGTCGTGAGGTCGACCGCGGACAACGTGCCGAACGGCGGCTTTTGGCACGGAATGCCGAGCGCCGACAGGAAGCGGTTCTTGTTGACGGCGTACGGCGTGCCTTTCAGCGGCACGGCACCCATGCCCGTGTTGACGGCTTCGCCGCCGTTACCGGCGGGACCACTGTCGGCCTTCTGCGGGATCATCTGCACCCACAAGCCAAGGCGCATGTCGTTGACGAAGGCGACGTGGTGCACCGGATCGATCGACAGGCCGCCCCAGTTCATCCCGCCGAGCGAGCCGGGGAAGCTCAACGACACGTCGGTGTCAGGTACCGTGAACAGGCCGTCGTAGCGCATCGACTTGAACGCGATGCGGCACATCAGCTGGTCGAACGGCGTGGCGCCCCACATGTCCGATTCCGTAAGCGTCTGCGCGCCGATCTGCGGCATCCCGACCGAGAACGGCTGCGTCGGTGCATATTGCTCGTCGCGGATGTGGCCTTTGCGAACCGGGCGCTCGTCGACGCGCGTGAGCGGCTTGCCGGTCGCGCGGTCGAGCACGAAGATCTGGCCTGCCTTTGTGCCAAACAGGACGGCGGGCGTCATCGAACCGTCCTGGCCCGGAAAGTCGACGAGGCTCGGTTGCATCGGCACGTCGAAGTCCCACAGGTCATTATGCACGGTCTGGTACACCCATTTTTCCTTGCCGGTGGTCGCGTCCAGCGCCAGGATCGACGTGGCGTAACGATGATCCAGCGGCGTGCGGTTGCCTCCCCACAGGTCCACGGACGAACTGCCCATCGGGATGAACACGGTGTTCAGCGCTGCATCGTAGGACATCGGCGCCCACGAATTTGGCGTGCTGCGCACGTACGTCTGGCCCGGCTGCAGCCGCGCATTCGGATCGGCGCGGCCGGGGTCGAACGCCCAGCGCATCTGCCCCGTGATCACGTCGAAGCCGCGCAGCACGCCGCCCGGCATGTCGGTCTGCACGTTGTCGGCCACGCGGCCACCGACCACCACGGTCGTGCCGGCGATGGTCGGCGCGGACGTCAGCTGGTAAGTTGGGTCCGCCGCGGCGCCCATGCCCGCCTTCAGGTCGACGAAGCCGGCCTCGCCGAAGCCGTCGCACGGCACGCCGGTGTCGGCGTCGAGCGCGACGAGGCGCGCATCGATGGTGTTCATCAGCAGGCGGCGCTGGCAGTTCGCGCCGGCCGCCAGTGTGGCCGGCGGCACAGGCGTGGCACCGGCCTTGGTCGGCTGAGCGAGCGGTTGCGTCGCATCGAAATATGCGAGGCCGCGGCAGCGGTTCCACACTTGGGCCTTGGCGTTGATGTCCCGTTCCCAGATCTTCTTGCCGCTGTCGACGTCGACGGCGATCGCGTTGTTATGGGGCGTGCACAAATACAAGCGGTCGCCGATTTGAAGCGGCGTTTCCTGATCTTCCGCGCCATTGCCGGTCGGGCTGACGGGCGTGTCGCCCGTGTGCAACGTCCACGCGACCTGCAAGCCGCTTATGTTGTCGCGCGTGATCTGGTCGAGCGCAACGAAGCGGCTGCCGCCTGGCGTGTTGCCATAGCTGCTCCAATCCTTCTGCGCGCGGCCGGGCGCGACCGGCACCAGTGGCGTGGGCGTACCCTGGAATGCGACAGTTGGATGCGGCTGGAACATCTGGACGAACACGGCCCCCATGCCGACCACCAGCAGTGAGGCCAGGACGAACGCCGTCTTTGGCGCGGCCTGCCCCGTCTCGGCGCGACGCAGCGGCGCCCATGCCAGCAGCGCGAATATCATCATGCCAGTCGGCACCATCAGGCGCGACACGAGTGGCCAGAAATCCACGCCGGCGTCGAACAGCGCCCACGCCAGCGTGCCGAGATACGCCACGCCGTACACGGCGACCGCGGACGCCTTCATCCGCAGGAACTGGACCGCGGACGCCGTGATGACGGCACCCGCGATCAGAAAGTACCAGCTGCCGTGCAGCGTCACAAGCCTGGCCCCACCGGCGATGAAGACCAGTCCGGTCGACAGCAATACCAGGGCAAGGAAAATACAGCCAGCCCTCAGCGAGACCGAGGGGCGGGCTTGACTATTCTTTGTCATTCAAAATTCTCCGAGAACATGTCGCGTGACGTGAAGGCGCGCGGGATCAATCGTGGAAATGTCCTGGCGTGATTCCCGATTAGCGGCCAACGGGAAAGCCACAGCGCGCGGTGTACATCAGGCGGCGCTCGGGCGACTCCAATTTGTGTAGAAATGGATAGGAAACGAGGCATCTGACGGACAAACGCGTGCGCATGGGCACTCGGGCTCCCGTCCCTTATGGTACCGAGGTCTGGCGAGCACGGCGGGCGATTAGCGATATTGTGTTCGCCTGTCGCCCAATTTTTCCGCGTGACGGCGTCGTCCTGTTGGCCGAGGTCGCGCGAGCGGCGCTTGTCCTTCTTGCCGCGTTTCGAGCGAGCAGACCGCCTTAGCGCTGGTGCGCCATGTACGCGAAATTCGGAAGGCGCACCGGACCGTCGTGTACCTTGACGAAGGCGACAGCGCCAGCGAAGCGGCGCGGCCTTGCCGTGCATATGACGGAACAAAATATGCAAGATGAATAATGCGCGCCGCGCCCAAGGTGCGGCATCAACTGACATCGGATTCGCCATGTGGGCGTCTGGTTGGGGAGTCTGTGGCTTGGCGCAGTGGGGCAAACACCGTCCGGGCGGCGGCGATCTGCAGATTCGCTCGGTGTCGACCACCGGAGCGCCATCTTGTTGTGACGGCACGGCGTTGGCACCGACCTGTCAAGAGACGGAAGTCGTAGCCAGTGCCGGACTAGAAGCCGCTGCGGTCCGCTACCGGTCAACACGGCCGCAGCCCGCACTCCCGTTCGGAAGACAGGAGATCACACGGGATCTGTCGTACATCCGTCTTCCCAAGTTATTCACGGATGATCATAAACGCTGGCCGACCGGCTCATCGACGTGCGAGGAATGCAGGGCCGCCTGCGTGCCGCACTGCGACTGACACAGGATATGCCGGGAACTACGCTCCCCAGCTGGGCTCTTAAATCCGGGCCTACATATCGGACGATGCGTAGCCGAAGGCGCCGCCCCCGGCATCGATGTAGATGCTCTACCACGCGTTCGCACAGTGTTACAGGAGCGAGACATCGCCAGGCTATGCGACGCCATAACGCTTCTTCATCGCGCGGGACCTGGCGAAGTACGCTACGCGATGGGTTTGCCGGTGCACGCGGCCGCTACGATTTCCGGTCCGCTTGCGCCGCAAGGCGCCAAGTTGCTGCGAGAATAATTGCACGGACAGCTCACCGGGCTGGAACCGCGCGGCGCCAATCGCAAACCGCCAATCGAGCGGCTGAACCGGTTCTGCGACATCAGAGGTACGCCGGAGCAGGAGATAGCCTGTATCGCGTGGGCGGACGGCGCTTCGATTTCGAGGATGAGTCGACCCCGCACAGATCCGCACGAGTCTGGTCTACGACGGCGCTTCCTGACTAAGCGCTGCGGATCAGGCGAGGCTTCGTCGAGGAACGGTTCGGGCGGATCGGCATTCCACGCTACCTTGGCGCCTCGGCACGTCCCTCGATTAGGATGCGAGTCGAGGTGGACATCGTCACTTCGTCCGGCTCAATCTCGGCTGCAACGGCGTTCGTGTACGCGAGCACGTCGTCGAGTATGGTGGCTTGCGGGGACCCCGATGGCCGGTGGATGCGGACAGCGCAGCGCTCGACCGC
Organism: Massilia putida; assembly: GCF_001941825.1. NCBI lineage: Bacteria > Pseudomonadati > Pseudomonadota > Betaproteobacteria > Burkholderiales > Oxalobacteraceae > Massilia > Massilia putida. The sequence continues at coordinate 452,930 of NZ_CP019037.1, read as the reverse complement.
GCGACGGATGCGCACCATTACCGCCGCGCGGTGGCCGGAATATCCGGTGATCAGCTTGCGATAGCGGTGCTTTTACCACTTGTCTCGTTCGCGTCGGGGACGAGGCCGCGGGATGATGACGAGCCTTGAAACTCAGGAAGAATTCGTCGAGCCTGAAAGGGGGAAACGCCTGCCGTCCGGATGCCGGTTCGGCAGAATCCGTCAACCGCGGCTATCAAGCATGCGACGGTCGTTGCTAACGACGACGCCTTCATACGGTGCTTCGTCGGCATCGCACTCGAGCGGGTCTGGGTCATCGATCAGCTAAAGCCACGTCAGCAAGTCGAATGCGTCCATGTCGATGCCAATCTCGGCGGCAAGCTCGCGTTATGAGACGTCCAAGTTCCTGACGAGAGCAGCGCCTTGTTGGCACCGATGGCGTGAAGCGGCGTAGGTTAGAAGTCTTCCGGACGTTGGTCATGTAGGGTGAACAGCTGCAACCATATGCTTTTCCGCATCGGAGCCGGGGAGCATGCCTCTATCTTTCGCCAGATCCCAGGTGATCTCGTTTCGGATAGCAGGATGGACAGTGGTGGATAGAATAGGCGAATGACGTGTTCTTCGAAGTGTTCATTTACGTAGCGCGAAACCTGTCCTGCATCGCATGCAGGTCCGCATACAACTGCGGCTGACGATCCGAGATACGCCGTGACAACTCAGTTGTTGCACATACGTTGATATGAGCGTCGCGTGCCGACGCATGAAGTAGGCCGTTGGCCTCTACGAGGGAGTCGAGCGCGATCGATACCTCGCGTTGTTCGTGGTGTGGCCATTCAAGCGAGTCCTTACGTAGCACACAGGTAGCGCGCGTGAGTTGGATCAGGTCCCATCTGCCGCCTCCATCCTTCCACTCCTGGGGGCGGGATTGATTAAAATCGTCCAGAACATGAGAATCCTCGCAGATCGGGCAAGAGGTCATTACATATAGGATGAATGGATGGCCTGGACTCGCGGTACGTTGGTGTTCGGTGGATTTCTCGAAAACCCCTGCGTATGGTGGATTCCCACGTAGGTCGGGCCGGGGAACCTCATCCGATGTACTGTGCAATTCTGCTGCAGGCAGCGGGGCCAAAACGATCATTCGCTCTCGGCCACCCGTCCGTCATTTCGAGTTGCGAACGGTAGATCGGGCCAAGGGCATCTAGCAAGGAAGCACACAATATTAACGGTTAATATTTTTGTATAAGTACTTGATTTTAAAAGGTTTTTCATATGAAACCCAATTTTCCTCAATCTCTAAGTTATTGATTTATAAGAGATTATTTTTAGCGAAACTTTTGCTAGGGATTGTCGTATAACCCGTTCAGCTCTCGAGAAGCTAGTCTGGCCCCGGCATGAAACCTGGTCACGAATGATCCTGAACACTTGAACCTGAACACTTGCTGCAAGGCGATCCGTTTTCGCGACTTCCGTATTGCGGCGTATTAAGAGCACGTCAGTGCGAGGCGCACAGACACCGGGTAGCCAGAATGGGTAAGGATGCGATTACTTGAGCGAGCCTACACGGGAGCAGGGTGCAGGGCGGTAGATGCGGCGTACTCATTAGGTCACAGCCAATTAGGGTTCCGCATTCTGACTATCAGGAACGTGCACCTTTCGTCGGGTCCTAGTCCCATGACGAGAAAGAACCGTGATCAGTAGTGCGCGATGCCCCCCGGGTACGTTGCAGGTGTAGTGCCCGGATAAACCAGTATTGACCGAGTGCTGAGAGCCTACAGTACGGAATGGACCACCAAATAGACGGCGTATGGACACAAACCGGCGCCCATCAAGTGCTACGAGCGACGCTGACGTGGTACTCGTCACGCATCGCTGATCGTCGTAACGTGGGATGGCCGCTTGTGTAGGCTCGGCCCCCACTGAACTCGGCGGAGCACACGGAATGCCGATGCTCGACAGTGACCTAGCCGGCAAAGTAGCGGGCGGCGATTGAAAAGTTCACGGATCCGGCTTGGTGTGGGCATGAGCTTCGTCTTTCGCTTGGGGGAATAAACCTTTACGTGGCCGCACTTCTCGTCACGCGAAAGCGCGAAGGGGTGTGTCTCTTGATAGCCTGAAGGTCACGCATTAAGGCTGGAGCGTTTAATGCCGCCCGTTAATATCCGTGTATAAGTGATCGGAATCCATGTGATGCGTGGACCACGGCTGGAATATCGCATGCGCCCACTGACATATTTTTATGATTCATGCTCCGCCCGGTCTGGGCCGACACTTACGAGATCAAAGGACAACGTGCCTGAGGCGCTCCATTGCCATACCAGCCCGTGAATCAACATATAGTCGACCGTCGCCTTCCATTACCATCCGCCAATGCTGAACCACGAGACAAAAAAAGGGCGCCACACAGGCGCCCATATTAACGGTTAATATTTATAGATAAGTCTTTGATTTCATTCAGAAAATATACAAATCCTCTATTCCGTAAAAACGTAAGCTATTGTTTTTAAACGCTTTTCTTTTTTGGTAATTCAAGCGAGCCGGCAAAGTCGCGAAGCGCGCCCATCGCGCGCCGGGACGCAAGGTCCACGTCGACGCCTTCCTCGACCTTGATGACGATCTCACGTTCCCTGATCTGCACCTTGAACGCGGACACTCCGTTCTTATCCGTGATCATCCGCGGTTCAGGTGGCTTCGTACGGACCCGCTTCTTCTCGAACGGCTTGACGAGCACGGCCTGCAATTCGTCGACATCCATGTCAGGCTTGTCGATGAGCACCTCGACACTGGCAGCAATCGTGTCGACGGCGTGCGGATACTTGGCCAGCACATCCTTGACCACGCGGGCGTGACGGGTCTTGAGCAGTCCCGGATATTTCTCGAGAAGGTCAAGGATTGGCGTCGGAAATTGCAACAGGCTCAGGCACTGGGAGACACGCCCCTGGGAACAGCCGAACAGGCTCGCGATGCCCTTCTGGTCGCTCGCGAACCCGCGGTCGAGCGCTTCCTGATACGCCTTCGCGCGTTCGTAGGTACTGAGTTCCTCATTGCTCTCGTTACTGGTCAGCGTCGCCAGTTCGGCCTCACGGTCGCTCAGAGGACGTACGCGCGCGTCAATGTCGGACCAGCCGATGAGGCGTGCGGCACGCGTACGTCGGTGGCCAGAGATCAGTTCGTATTTCCCCGACGGCAGGCGGCGTACGACGATGGCCTCGTCCTGGCCCCGTGCCTTCAGCGTTTCGCCCAGCAGCTGGATCCGGGTTTCGTCATAGCGCTTGCGCGGCTGGTATGGCGAATCGACGATGTCCTGCAGTGCGATCTTGCGCACGACGTTCGATTCGTCCGTCGTCACAGCCGGGATGTTCATCATGGTAGCCGGCTGTGGCGCTGCCGCCGGTGCCGCCAACGGTTCATCGGCCGTGTCATCGCGCAACAGGTCTTCCAGCGATTTCGACGCACCGCTAGGTGGCGGCGTCATGTGCATCGTCTGCGACGTCGTGGTCGCCGTGCGCAGCCGGTCTTTCAGGCTGGCCGTGAACGCGGATTCGGATTGGTGTGCTTTACTCACAGATTCTCCTGAGGGTCAGACCTTGGTACCCGTTATGCAGCGCGCAAAATGTCGGTCTTCGGATTGGAACCAAGAACGCCCATTTTTTCGACCAGCTCCTTGGTCGTCGCACGCAGTTCGCCCGCCGGCGTGCTGCTCGGGCGCGACAAGGCTAGCGGCAGGCCATCATCGTCGTCCAGCACCTTTTTGAATTCCTCGCTGGTGCGCACCGTCTTGTCCATCCACGCATCGGGATACTTGCTCGTCAGTGCAATGACCTGGGCTGCGACACGTACGCGCGAATCGTCGAAGAAATTGCCAAGAATCGCCAGTTGCGGATACTTGCCGTACTCTTCCTGCATCTCGCCCAGTACGCCGGCCAGGTAGGACACCGACTTCGTGCTGTACTTTTCCATCGATACCGGCGCGACCACGAAGTCGCTGGCCAGCAACGCGCCACGCGTGGTCTGGTTTTTCGCCGGCGGCGCGTCGAACATGATCACATCGTATTCTGAAAGATCGAGGTCTTTGTTCTTGCCCGAACGGCCTTCTGCAAGCCAGCGCGCGATCGCCAGCTCCGGTTTCTTGCCCATGATGGCGTCCACCGTGAACAGCGCTTCGAGACGGTCCAGCGTCACCTCGGAGGGGATCAGGTGCGGGCCATTTTCCCCGAACGGCTTCTTGATCACTGCGGACAGCGTCTGTGTTTGTCCGTTCTGCTGCCATTGCGGCAGCAGGTGGCCGAAATGATAGTTCACGCAGGTGTCGACCGGCAGACCAGTCGTCGTCGCTTCATCGGGCGTCAGTTCGGGATCGTAGCCGAAGGAGATCGTCAGGTTCGCCTGGAAGTCGAGGTCGATGACCAGTACCCGCAAACCGAGCAGCGCCAGAATGCAGGCGATGTTCGACGACAGGGTCGTTTTGCCGACTCCCCCTTTCGGCGCATAGACGGTCAGGATTCGTTTAACCTTGGCAGTCACGCCGTATTTCTTTGCGCGATACGCTGCCAGGTCATAAATGTTCTCGATAGTGAACAGCCGGGTTTTCGGGCCGACGCCACCTTGCCGTTCGATTTCGAGGCCAGCCTCATCCGAATCGCGGCGAACGGAATCGACACTGATGCCCAGCAGTCGTGCGACTGCCTGGACTTTGAAGGTTTTGCGCTTCAAGAGGCTTCTCCTGGGTTTCGATTCGGTAATTTTTACAAAATATCAGGCTTTATGCAAGGGAAAATCCCGGTTTTTAATAAAAACCCTCGCAGCGATGTTTCTGATGTGTGGCCGTGGACCCTGGCACGCACGCATGCGTCGCGTGGGCGGTTCAGGTAATTCATGATGACTTACAAAACTTTGGTATACATTCGGTTTGGGTAACACCAGACTCCATGCGGGTTTGGGGCGGAAGACGGGTGTGGATTTGTATACGAGGTGAATCCTTCTGATATCGCGGGGATGTGGATATGTCAGCCCGGGGGAACTTTTGATAGTTCAGGGGTGTGAACATGTTCGAAAGGGCAATGTTTTTGATAAATCTTGTGGATAAATGCGAATTTATGCCCACGTCCCGCGTGTGTACCCCGAGAGTATGTCCATGTCGAAAGCGTTCGGTCTTCTTGCTGGGCGATGACTGTGACAGATTGTGCGATAAAAGCGTATCGGTGTGTCTTTTTGATAGGGCAGAAGGGGCTGTCGCGAAAAAGGTGCCCCTTTTTGATAGGTTCGACGTCCGTCCGCCGTGCCGACAGGTTGCCGCAGGGGCCGAGTGCACGTTCGACAGGCTACATATCCGTCGGGTGAACTTTTTTGATAGTAAACTTCCTGACCGTGAGTGTCCCTCCATGGCGTTCGTTTCACAGCACGACGCCGGGTATCAAATTGGTTCGCCCGAAATGAGCCAACTAGATTCCAAGCGCTCAATATGGCAGGTCGCATCGTGAATCGCGTACCGCGTCCTGGCCCCGTCTCGCTTCTATATGGCGTTGCAACGCTTGCAGCAATGACATCGTTGCAGATTGCACGTGCGGATTCGGTGGAACCCCTTCGTGTACTTTTCTGGGTGAGCGTTTTTGATACCTGTACAAAACCTGGACCGTCGTTCGTGCTCTGACAGCAAAAGTGAAGGTTTGTGATAGTCAAGACCCAGGTCATGCACTTCCTGCAGCCATGTTGCGGCTGACAGGTGAGCGTTTTTGATGCCCTGTCCAGGACCGGGCCCGGCAGGTCGTCATCACTGCGAAGTGCCTTCTTTTCGCTTGCGGCGCTGTGTCAACCAACGTGCAGAGATATTAAGACGTGATGGTTTTTGATACCCCCGGCGATCTGTACACGGAAGTGAGGCGCCTGCTTGCCGCTGGGATGGTCGCCTGGCTTCAGAGCGGCAAGCGGTGCTACCGATCTTGAGGTGACAGGTTTTGATAGATATTGCCGACTTTTGGATGAGGTCGAATAGACTGGATCGGCATCGTCCGGTTCGTCGTTGCGATGACGCCCATCCGAGTAAATCCGTCCGGACAGGAGTATATAACGTGACTGTTTTTGATAGATGGCGATCGTGGTGCGGTCATGAGCGCACCTTCACACGCTCATCGTTTGGTAACGACTGCTTGAGTGTACCTTTGTGATAGATCTCGCCTGTTTCGTTGCGGCGTTCGGCATCTGGTCGAACGCTTTCTATCACCATGTGCTTCTGCAACATGCGAGATGCCCGGGGCATACAGTCAGGATCTATCCGAGTACGAAGAGGGCAAGATTTTTGATAGGTAGTCCTCCTGTGCTTGCGACACTACGGTAGCCTGGTCAAGCCGACGCCGGATGCCATGTCACGGTCTGTCCGGCTGAATGGTGAACGTTTATGATAGATGCCGGGTTCAACGGTCACCTGAAGTCGCAGGTCACGATGCGCCAGACAGACTGCGCGTTGGGTGCAGGATTTTGATGGGCGTGTTCGTGGTGCAAACCACAGACAGCGCGATCCGATGCGGATGAAGTAAGCCCTTCCTATCGCCAAACGTCGCTCCTCATGCGGCTTCTGTTCAGGTGCATGATTTTGATAGCCAATACCGCCACCTGAGCGCATGCATTTGCGATCCACATCACTCCTCTAATGCGAATGTGCAGCATCGCAAAGGTGAACCCGCGCGATAGTCTGGAAACCGGCCCTGTACTGTCGGTGCCGGTGAAGATTTTTGATACCTTCCAGGTCCGTTCCCAAGCAAAGAGGCTCCGCCGCGACGCTGTTCATGGCAACCCGTGTCATGCTTGGCGCGGCATCGGGTGGGCCGCGGCCTGTCGTAACTTTGAGGTGAAGGTTCATGATAGTTGCCGGATTTGGCTCAGTATGATGCTGTTTGTCCCCGACGTCGACGCTTACGGCAAGGTGCGACGGCCGCGTCCTCAAGTCGTTTCCGGGGGGCGCTTCACAAATGGTGAACCCTTTTGATAGCCAAGCGCCGCTGCTCAGTATTTTTGAAGCCGTCTAGCCACTTACGGTGCCAACGGCTGGTGTCCGGGCCGCCCTTTGAAGCAAGTGCGCCGGTGCGGCTTTTTGATAGGCGCTATGACCGACCTGACGCCGAGCATGTGTGCACAGTATGTCTCCCAAAATTGATAGGGGAGAGGTCGCAAAGTCCGCAACCCATCCTTTAGGCCATGTTTCGATGAGCTCCCAAGGCACAGGTGAAGGGTTTTGATAGTTCGGGATCGATGCCGTGGCGTGGCTGGCACCCTCATTCTTCCGTAAGCCTCTCGTGAGGTGATCGTTTTTGATGGCCTAGCATGCAAAACGGCATGCACAAGCACTGAGGTGATCCTTTTTGATGGGATACGAAACGTAGAGAGGTAGAAGTGGGGCATTGATCGCACCATGACTGGCGCGAATCTCAAGGTGATCCTTTCTGATAGGTGACCTCCAACCCATTACAAGGATGCACCTTTCGTGCGGCGTGCATCACCTGTCTTGGACGTCGTCCGTGATGCGCGAACGCGACCATTGATAAAACAAAAATTTGACGCAGAGCATGTCAAGGTGAACAATACGAAATCATAGTTCACCTTATGATGCCGATGAGCCAAGACGACTCCAATAATTCGCAGATGGCGCTGGCCCTGCTGTTCGAGCAAAAGCCCGAAATTCTCAAGAAGCCGGTCCAGGCAGTGCACATGGCGATCACGGGCGGCATCCAGAGCAAGACCCAACGTCTGGCCTTCAACGCGATGCTCAAGCACGCGCTCGAGGAGCACGCGCGCAATCCGGGCGAGAAGGTCGATACATATTCGATCTCGCGCGTCGAACTCATGCGGACCATCAACTACACGTCTCCCAACCGCAAGCACCTGAAGGACACACTGGCCGCGATGCAGAAGTTGACGGTGCAGTGGGATTACCTGCAGCAGGACGGCGATTCGATCTGGGGGTCGTGCGTGCTGTTGCCTTTCGTCGGATTCGACCGCGACCGCATCTATTACTCATATTCCCCGCAGATCAAGCCGATGCTTCTCGAGCCCAAGATCTACGCACGGCTCGACCTGCGCATCCAGCGTGCCTTCCGCCTCGACGCCTCGGCGGCGTTGTACGAATGGGTCAACCGTTTCCGCACCAATCCGTCCAAGCTTACCAATGAGATGCGCTGGGAAGAATGGCGTTGGGTGATCTATGGCGAGGTGAACGAAAAATCGGTACTCAACGAATACAAGATCTTCAAACGGGAGAAGCTCAAGCCGGCGATCCTCGAGATCAACGAAAAGTCCGACCTCACCATCACGCTGCACGAAAATCGCGATGGCGGCCGCAGTGTGAAATACCTGCAGTTCACGGTCGTGGAGAAGGACATCTTCAAGATCGAGCAGGACGGCGACAAGGAGGCCGGCAATGGCGTCCGCGGCGAGTGGGACAAGCGGCTCGAGACCCTGGGGGTGTCGTCGCGCGAGCGCAAGAAGATCCTCGACGTGCACACTCCGGAGGAAATCGAGGCGGGCTGGCGGTTCACGAACGAACGCGTCAACGACAAGTCGAAACCGCCGATCAAGAGTCCGAGCGCTTATCTGAAACGCGCGCTCGAGGGCAAGTACGCGCCCGAGGCGCCCGTCAAGAAACCCACCGCCGGCGGCAGCGGCGAGATCGAAGCGATGAAGGATATCCAGGCGCGTTTCACCAAGAAACGCCACGACGACGCCGCGGCGATGTTCGTGGAGATGCCGGACGAGGATCGGGAAGCGGTGATCGCCGAATACAACGCGCAGCAGGAAGCGAGTGCCGCGCTGGTGCCTTCCACGGCCAGCAAGCGCACGCCGCGCGTCATGGTGCCGTTCTATGCCTGGTTGGCCAGGAAGTACTGGGGTGAACCGACGGCGCAGGAGATCTTCGAGTTCGCCGTCACCTCCGGCGCGATCAGCATCAATCGCAACGCCTGATGTGACCGCCGCGTGGCCGGCGGGACGTCAGCGGCCCATTGCCGTCATGCCCGCCATCCGGTCGACCATGGTCCGGATATCGTCGATCCGCAGATGCGGTTCATTGCGCAGCAATTGTTTATAAAGAAGCGATACCAGCGGGATCGCGTCGACCGCGCGTACCGGGACGGCGACCGCCGCCCGCCCGCGCTGGATCATCCGCACGAAATAATGCGAGTCCTGGAATTCGATTTGAAGGGATTTGTCGTGCGCCCGGCCATGGCCGTCGAATTTCAGAGAGCGGATCTTGTTCTCGAACAGTGCCAGTACCTGGTAGGCCTCCTGGATCGTCAGCTGCACGACGATCTTGTTCGGCCAGTCGAAGGTCCGGGTGCCGCCCAGGGATACCGCGCCTTCGATGTTTACGGGGCAGCCACAGAATTCGGAAAAAATAGTACGCTAAGAATTTTGGCCGCCTCGTAAAGGCCGGAACTTCCCGTCTTCCGGCTTCCGGCTCTGGCGCCACAGGTAATCACCAGTCAGGTTAATGTGCTCCCACCCCAAGGGAGAGAGATACTGGAGCATCGAATCGTCCACCGGCTTGCCTCCGTCGCGGAGTGCTTGCGTAGCCCGCTCCAGGTAGACCGTATTCCACAGCACGATGGCGCCGGCTACCAAGGTCAAGCCGCTGGCACGGTACCGCTGCTGTTCGAACGTCCGGTCCCGGATCTCGCCAAGCCGGTGAATGAAGACAGCCCTGGCCAGCGCGTTGCGTGCTTCCCCCTTGTTCAACCCGGCGTGCACACGCCGGCGCAATTCGACGTTTTGCAGCCAATCCAGGATGAACAGTGTGCGCTCGATGCGGCCCAGCTCGCGCAGCGCGATCGCGAGGCCGTTCTGGCGCGGGTAGCTGCCGAGCTTACGCAGCATAAGAGAGGCCGTTACGGTGCCGTGCTTGATGGAGGCGGCCAGGCGCAGCACGTCGTCCCAATGCGCGCGCAGGTGCTTGATGTTCAAGCTGCCGCCGATCATCGACCGCAACGCCGGGTGATCCGACACCTTGCCGGGAACGTACAGCTTGGTGTCGCCTAGATCGCGGATGCGCGGCGCGAAGCGGAATCCCAGCAGGTGCATCAGCGCGAAAACGTGGTCGGTGAAGCCGGCAGTGTCGGTGTAGTGCTCCTCGATACGCAGGTCCGATTCGTGGTACAGCAAGCCGTCCAGTACGTAGGTCGAGTCGCGCACCCCGACGTTGACCACCCTCGTGCTGAAAGGGGCGTATTGGTCTGAGACATGGGTGTAAAACAGCTTGCCAGGCTCGGCGCCGTATTTCGGGTTGATGTGGCCCGTGCTCTCGGCCCGGCCGCCCGCGCGGAAGCGCTGGCCGTCCGACGACGACGTGGTGCCGTCGCCCCAGTGCTCCGCGAACGGATGCTTGAACTGCGCGTTGACCAGTTCGGCTAGGCCCGCCGCATAGGTTTCGTCCCGAATGTGCCAGGCCTGCAGCCAAGATAGCTTCGGGTAAGTCGCGCCAGGGCTCGACTCCGCCATCTTGGTCAGGCCGAGGTTGATCGCGTCCGCAAGGATGGCCGACATCAGCAGCGTGCGGTCCTTAGCCTGTTCGCCGCTTTTAAGGTGCACGAAATGTCGAGTGAACCCGGTCCAGTCGTCTACGTCCATTAGCAGCTCGGTGATCTTGATGCGGGGAAGCAGTCCACTGGTGAGGTTGATTAGCCCCTGCGCTTCATCCGGCACCGTGGCGTCTTGTGGGCTGATCCGCAGCCCTGTGTCGGAAATGATCGCGTTGGGCAGTTCGTTGGTCAGCGCCAGTCGGTTGACGGTGGCAAGCTGCTCTTCGAGCAGCAGCAAGCGGTCGTGCAGGTATTGGTCACAGTCCTGATTCACTGCGATCGGCAGTTCCCGCGCTGTCCTCATGGCGCCGAATTTCTCTGCTGGCAGCAGGTATTCTTCGAAGTCACGGAACTGGCGCGAACCTTGTACCCAGATGTCGCCGGACCGCAGCGCGTTTTTCAGCTCCGACAACACGCAGATTTCATAAAAGCGTCGATCGCATCCTTCGTCCGTGAGGACCAGCGGCTTCCACCGGGCCTTGACGAAGGAAGTCGGCGCGTCGTCGGGTACCTTGCGCGCCCCGGCAGCATTCATCGCGCGCAGCACCTCGATCGCGTCGAGAACCGCTTGCGCGGCCGGCGCCGCCTTCAGCTTCAACACATCCAGGAACTCGCCCGTGTAACGTCGAAGGGTGCTGAACTGGTCCCCGATCAGGTGCAGATGGTCGAACGATTCAGGCTGTGCCAGCTGGGACGCCTCGGTGACACTCTGGGCAAAATCGGTCCAGGGCATGATCGTTTCGATCGCCGCGAACGGATCGCCGCCTGATTCCTTCGCGTCGACCAGCGCGCGGCCTATCTTCGAGTAGAGGCGCACCTTGTCGTTGATCTCCTTGCCCTGCTTTTGGAAATCCTGCTGGTGCTTGTTCTTGGCGGCGCTGAACAGCTTTGTCATGATTCGGTCGTGCAGGTCCACCAGCTCATCGGTGACCGTGGCCATGCCCTCGATCGCCAGAGCGGCAAGCGTGGCGTAGCGGCGTTCGCCTTCGAACTTGGCCAAGTCGCTTGGTTGCATCTGGCCGCCTTCGCGCGCGATTTTGAGTAGTCGGTTTTGGTGAATCTGGCGACCCAGCCCTTCGGGCAGGGCGAGCGACTGGAAGACCTGCAGGCGTTCGATATGCTCGCGCACGTAGCGTGAATTTGGCTTCGCGGGCGATTGCCGAAGCCACATGAGCCAGGTGAGATTCTTTTCAGGTGCCACACTCAGCAAGTTGTCGAGTGCGCGACGATGACGCGCCTGCAGGGGCTCGATCAACGCCTTGTAGATCCTGCGGTTGGCCCGGGTGACCGCCTCTGCGCAGGCACGTTCGACCACCGCGAGCGCGGGAAGGATCACGCGCCGCTGCCGCAACAGGTCGAGCGCATGCGCAGCGAGCACCGTCCCCTTGTCAGTCTGCATCGCGAGGTCGGCCAAGGCGTGCACGAGCTTGCGGAAATCAGACAGGCTGAACGTCACGAGGTCAAGGTAGGCGCGCAGCTCCTGGAAGTGCTCTCGCCTGGTTTCATCACGCTCCGCATACTGCGGCCAGGCCGTCGCTTCACTCTTTACCTGCTTCCCGATCCAGTGAATGAATTCCTGTGGGACCACCATGTTGCTGGCCAGCGCATAGCCAGGGTAGCGCAGCAATGACATCTGGACCGCAAAGCCGAGCCGGTTGGCAGCGCCGCGGCGCTGCCGAATCAAAGAGAGGTCGGCTTCGGTAAAGCTGTAGTGGCGAATCAGATCATCTGGGCCTTCCGGTAGGGCCAAGAGGCTTTCACGTTCGGTAGCGGACAGGACGGAACGACGTGGCATGGCTGGTTATTCGGCTTTCAGGTACTGGTAAAGGGTTTCGCGGCTAATGCCGAACTCACGGGCAAGTGCCGCCTTCTGCTCGCCGGCGCCGGCACGCGCGCGCAGCTCAGTTACCCGCTCGGAGCTGAGCGATTTCTTGCGGCCGCGGTAGGCTCCACGTTGCTTGGCCAGCGCGATCCCCTCGCGCTGCCGCTCGCGGATCAGGGCCCGCTCGAACTCGGCAAAGGCTCCCATCACCGACAGCATCAGGTTGGCCATCGGGGATTCCTCCCCGGTGAACGTCAGGCCTTCCTTGGCGAATTCGATCCGCACGCCGCGTCTGGTGAGGCTCTGCACGAGGCGCCGTAAGTCGTCCAGGTTACGCGCCAGGCGGTCCATGCTGTGCACCACCACGGTGTCGCCGTCACGCACGAAACCCAGCAGCGCTTCCAGCTGCGGCCGTTGAGTGTCTTTCCCCGATGCCTTATCGGTAAACACCCTGTCCACCTGCACGTGCTCGAGCTGCCGGTCCGGGTTCTGGTCAAAACTGCTGACTCTGACGTAACCGATTCGTTGGCCTTTCAAGGAACCTCCCTGTTGTCAATGTCAGGCTGAAATCTATGAGCCTTTCGGTCATGCGTCAATAAATAATTTATGGACTCTATCCTGACGCATTTTGCTGGGCTCTCCTGACGCCTAATTAGGGTACACTTCTGTCTGACACAACATGGGGAATAAAAGGGTTGACTCGACAGTCATCAACAAGTACATTCGCGTTGTTTTTATTTTCTGGAGCCCCTTCATGGGCAGTTGTTTAGGTGACAGTAGTCGTCAGAGTTGGTCTGACACCGCCTTAGCGAGATAACGCAGAAACTTCTCTGCCATCATCTTGCTAAGCGGATGATGGTATCGTCTTCATCCGGTCTATGACCGGATCGTCTGATTCATCAACAACCTGAATGGCGTTGGGATCTGCTTTCGAGTGCAGATAGCGCCGCCTTGCATTGCACTTCTGAGTGCAACTTCATGCAAGCCGCGATCCATTTTCATTCGGCTCGGCCTTCGATATCACTACGTCCCTATGGGACGCCGCCTATACAGGCGGTGCCGTAGAACTCCGGACTTTTTCCAAAGTCTATTTGTTGCGAGCGAACAATGAAAAATCCTGTCCAAACGCCAGTTCGTGCCACAGACGACCTTACCGCGAAGCAGTCTTGGCTTAGCAAGCTGGGACCTGGTCTTATCACGGGCGCGGCTGATGACGATCCGAGCGGCATTGCTACGTATTCGCAAGCTGGGGCCCAATTTGGTCCAAATCTCTTGTGGACCATGTTTTTTACCTATCCGCTAATGGTTGGGATCCAAATCGTGAGCGCCCGAATCGGCCGAGTGACCGGCAAGGGACTCGCTGGCAACATCCGTCAGTTTTATCCGGCCTGGCTCCTTTACTCGATTGTTGGTCTACTACTGGTGGCAAACACGATCAATATCGCGGCCGACGTATCGGCAATGGGCGATGCATTTGCGCTGCTAATCGGCGGTTCTGGCCGTCTCTACGCGGCCTGCTTTGGCTTGTTGTCGCTGGTGCTTCAGATCTTTGTGCCTTACAGCAAGTACGTCCGCATTTTGAAATGGTTGACGCTTGCTCTACTGGCATATGTGGCGACTGTTTTTCAGTTCACATTGCCTGGCCCGATGTCGCGCGTGCAATCGTTGCCCCCAAGTTGAAATGGAACTCCGAGACGATTACGACGATTGTCGCAGTGTTTGGTACCACGATCAGTCCTTACCTGTTCTTCTGGCAGGCCTCCCAAGAAGTGGAAGAGCTGGAGGCTGATCCTTTAGCAAAACCATTGAAAGAAGCACCTAATCAGGCAAGGGCGAGCTTTCGCCGGATTAAAGTCGATACTTACATCGGCATGGGTTTTTCGAATTTGGTTGCATTCTTTATCATTCTAACCACTGCGGCCACCCTGCATTTGCACGGCATCACCGACATACAGACCTCGGCACAGGCTGCAACCGCTTTGCGTCCGTTAGCCGGAGAGTTTGCCTTCTTTCTGTTCGCTGCCGGAATTATTGGCACAGGACTACTTGCAGTGCCGGTGTTGGCAGGATCTGCAGCCTATGCGATTGCAGGTGCCTTTCAATGGACGAAGGGCCTGGAGCACAAACCTGCGGTTGCTAAACGGTTTTACGCAATTATTGCATTCTCCACGCTTGTTGGCGTGGCCCTAGGATTTACTCCGATCGATCCCATCCGCGCGCTGTATTGGAGTGCCGTTATCAACGGCGTGATTTCGGTACCAATCATGGTCGTAATGATGTTGATGGGTGGGCGTACGGATGTGATGGGCCGTTTCATCATTACTCGTCGGTTGAAATGGATCGGATGGGCTGCTACGTTAGCTATGGCTGTCGCTGTAATTGCGATGTTTGCAACGCTGAACTAGGGGTAGACTATCTGTTTCTAGCGGAAAGAATCTAATGAAAAAAATTTTAGCCGACGCTGTCCAACTTAGACAAAAGCCACCCATCATGTACGCGTTAGTACGCGTTATCGTCCTCGGTCTTTGCAGTGGTATGGCATACGCTGCCGACAACGCCTCCGATCAGGACATAACGGATGCCCAAGCGTGGGCCGTGCATGGCCAAGTCACCAATGTGACACAAAAACACCCTGATTTCAGATCGCCCTATAGCGGACCGAACAGTTTGATTGCTAATGCTCGCGCGGAGGAAACGACGGATGTGACCTTATACGTTGGAGTTCGGTTGTGGAGCGGTGCTGAATTGTGGCTTAACCCGGAAATCGACCAGGGCTTTGGATTGAGCAATACTGTCGGCATGGCGGGCTTCCCGAGTGGTGAAGCTTATAAGATCGGAGCAAATACGCCATACCTACGCCTTCCACGAGCCTTCATTCGTCAAGTGATCCCGTTAGGTGGTGACTTAGAAAAAATTGAGGCAAGCGCGAATCAGTTGGGTGGGTCAAATCAGTCTGATAACCTAATATTGACATTTGGTAAGTTTTCAGTAGTTGACATATTTGATACTAACAGTTATGCCCACGACCCCCGAGCTGATTTTCTGAACTGGTCCGTGATTGATGCCGGCGCGTTCGATTATGCTGCTGATGCATGGGGATTCACGTATGGTGTCGCCGCCGAATGGACGAGAAATGTGTGGACATTACGTGGCGGCCTATTTCAACTGTCCAAAGAGCCAAATGGAAAGATCACCGGTGTTGACTTTAGCCAGTTCATGGCCGTAGGCGAATTTGAGCATCGCCATAAGTGGCAAGGCCACCCCGGCAAACTGAAAATAATGGCGTTTGCTAACCGGGGGAGCATGGCCAATTATCGCGATGCAATACAAATGACGACCCAAACAGGTGGTATTCCTAGCGCGGCCTCGGTCCGCCGTCTCAGCACACGTCTAGGCTTCGTTATCAACGCAGAGCAAGAAGTAGCATCTGATTTTGGTGTCTTCGTTCGCGCGAGTATGAATGACGGTAGTAAGGAAGCGTACGAGTTTACAGAAATTAACAAATCGCTTTCGGCTGGGGTTTCGGTGAAAGGCGATCGCTGGGGACGCGGAAATGATACAATTGGTATTGCAGGAGTCGTCAACGGAATGTCGGCGGCGGCAGAAGATTATTTTAAGGCTGGCGGTATCGGTATTCTTATCGGCGACGGAAAATTAAACTATGGAGCCGAAAAGATTGTCGAGACATATTATTTGATGCGGATGACTCCCAACGCAACGCTCGCTCTAAATTATCAACACGTCAACAATCCGGCTTACAACAAGGATCGCGGACCGGTATCAATCCTTGGGTTCCGCGTCCACTTGGAGTTCTAAGACGTAACCTAGAGAACGCGCTTATTTTCGTGACCGGGCTACGGATGAGCTGTGTGGCCAGGCCAGCGCATTGACATGGGCCTGTTGCATTGCAGCACTTATCGCCGCGTAGCTGGGAGCAGATCACCGTGACCGACGATTACGTCTGGCGTAGCAGTGCAAAGGTAGGTGCAGGCAAGTTCAGGCAGCTCTGGCAGCACCAACGGCTTAGCGTGCTTTATTTTCCGTTTTCTGAGGTGCCCCTATCGGCCTATTTTATCGATAGACTCGACTCTGTTTCCTATACCGAACCGCGCACCTGATTGACCTCAACAGTCAGATGAGAAAGGCCTTTTAAACGATCGAGCTTTTCATGATAGAAAGCGGGATTGCGCTGTAAGTCTTCAGTAACAATAGTAACCAGCGCGCTCATGTGGCCTGGGCCAACCCGCCATACGTGCAGATCGAGCACTTTATCTCCACCGTCCTCGATCACGTTATGCACCTTGTCAGCCATCTTACGGTCGGTGTTCATGTCCAGGAGGATGCCACCAGTGTCGCGCATCAGACCGAATGACCAGTTTGCGATCACCAATGCACCGATGACACCAGCCAGCGGGTCCATCC
Organism: Massilia putida; assembly: GCF_001941825.1. Classification (NCBI taxonomy): domain Bacteria; kingdom Pseudomonadati; phylum Pseudomonadota; class Betaproteobacteria; order Burkholderiales; family Oxalobacteraceae; genus Massilia; species Massilia putida. Next base: position 436,145 of record NZ_CP019037.1, on the reverse strand, counting down.
ACGGCCAGTTGAACTCCTTTGCAAGGACGAGGCCGATGATGGCCAGTACCGAGACGGCTGCGTCTGCCATAACGTGGATATAAGCGGCGCGCATGTTGTGGTCACGGTGAGCGGCATCATGACCGTCGTCGTGGTCGTGCGTGTGTTCTTCGAACTCGACCGTGTGTTCACCATCCGGCAGCCGGACGATGACCTTGAATGCATGCGGCTCCGGAATCTCGTCCTTCGACTCGAGGTATCCGCCTTGGTCCGCGAACGCAAAGGATTGTTGCAAGCCGTTGGGACGGACCGTCGTGACAGAAAGCGCCGAAGGCGCCACCTTCCAGCTTGCGGATTCGGAGGCAAGACGGAAAACGGGCGGTACGCCATCTTCGAAGATCGACAGGGAAACCACCCCAGATGACGTCACGATCCGCTGCGCTTCTTCCTCATGGTCGTGCTCATCATCATGGTCGAGACCGTGGCTGTGTCCATGGCCATGGCCATGGCTGTGACCGTGGCTGTGTCCATGATGGTCGCCGCTCAACAGCCAGACGCTCGCGATGTTGACTAGCAGGCCGACGATTGCGACTGGAATCGCCTCGCCGAAGTGGATGGGCACCGGTGAGAGGAAACGTGTAACGGCCTCGTAACCGATCAGGAGGGCAATCATCGCGAGCACAATGGCACTCGTGAACCCGGCCAGGTCGCCGAGCTTGCCGGTGCCGAACACGAAGCGCGGGTCGCTTGCGTGCTTGCGCGCATAGGTGTACGCGAGCGCCGCAATCAGCATCGCCCCGGCATGGGTGGACATGTGCAGGCCGTCCGCGACCAGCGCCAGTGAGCCGAACAGGCTCCCCCCGACGATTTCGAGCAGCATCATCGCACTGCACAGCGCAATAACCGCCCACGTCTTGCGTTCATTGTTTTCGTGGCCGGCACCCAGAAAAATGTGGTCGTGGCCCGCGCCGAAGGCGGCGTCTTCGAAACGGCTCATTTCCGTCTCCGGTTGGGGACGATCCGGGGCCGGTGCATGAAAGTGTGTCAGGTCTTGCATAAGGTTTCCTCGGCCGGCTGCGCTATCGCCCGGCCAGCTTTTTCTCGCGCCGTGCGCGTTCGTTGATGATGTGATGCCTGCGGTGATCCGTCATCTTCTTCCACTCACGCGCTTCGGCGAGCGTGCGCAGACATCCTGTGCAATAGCCGGTCTTGCCGTCGAACTGGCATAGCTCGACACATGGCGATTTCACGGCCATAGCTGCTACTTGAGATAGGCTCGGATTACATCGAGGAGTTCGCTCGCGCCTTCCGCACGCGCGGCTTCTGACAGGTCGCTCGCTGCGACGTGTTCGCGAACATGGTCTCCGATCACTTCGGCCATCAGGCCGTTCATGGCACCGCGGCCGGCAGCCAGCAGGTGCAGAACCTCGGCACACCCGGCTTCAGACTCCAGGGCGCGTTCGATCGCCTCTACTTGCCCACGTATACGGCGTACGCGAGCAAGCAGCTTTGCCTTTTCTCTTGTTGTGTGAGACACATGTATACCTTCAAATATAGGGTAAGGGGGTATATTACCCGAAGCGAGCGTCGATCGAAAACTGTTACCGTCAGCTTGTGTTGATTCAGATACCGCTATCGAGCGGCAGCGCGAGCTGCCGCTCGCTTCATTCAGCGATTACATCAAGAACGGGACGCCAGCAGCGAACACGATGTACAGAGCCCCGAACGCGGCGAGTTTCCTGGCACTCAAATGGCGGTGCTTCAAAAACCAGTACAGCCCGACGATGGACGCGACCGTCACAACTGCAGCCCATACGAGCGTACGGTCCAGCATCCATGGAGTGAATAGGAGGCCAAGCGCGCTTGGTATAGTCGCCTGGATCATCATCGCGCCGCTGATGTTGGCAAGTGCCAGGTCCGACTTTCCTTGCCGGACCCAGATGACGGCGTTCATGGTTTCCGGTAGCTCCGTCGCGATTGGGCTCAGCAGTAATGCGACCAATTGCGCCGGCAACCCGAGGAGAGGTCCTACCACGCCGATTTCGCGCACGAACAATTGGGAAGCAGCGAAGATCGCGACCAGTGCGCCAACCGTCTGCAGGACCGCCCACAGGGTACGCGGGTTCTTGGCGCGCGGTGTAAGTTTCAAAGGCTCAAGTTCCTCGGCGTCTGCTGTCTCACCTGAAGCAGTTATCTCGCGCCAGACATAGGCCGCGTATGCAAGCAAGAAGAGCACACCAAGCCACGGCTTGAATGCGAACGCGACGAGGCCCAAGGCGACCTTACATACGAAAATCGCCAGGAACCATCGTTGGTCGTCCAATAGGCGCCGCCTTGCTGGACGTGAAACGACGCGGCGCTCTTGCGCGCGGCGCTCTTGCGTATTCTTGACGGTCATGAACGCGATGCCGACCACGGCATAGGCAATGGTTGCGAGAACCAAGGGGCCGCCAAGGGCGGCGCCGACACCGATTTCCTTGTGCGCCGCATCGTGCCCGAAGACGACGGCAACGAAGGTCACGACGCTCTCAGGCAGTGCAGTACCGAAGGCCGCAAGCACTGTCCCGGTCGCGGTCTGCGACATGCCGAAGCGATGGCCCACCCATTCCACGCCGTTGACGAAATATTCGCACGACACATAGATTGCAGCGGCCGAAAGAAGGAGGAGGACGAAGGGGACTAGCATGGCGCCACCATGAGAACCACGGCGGCGGAATCAGTACGGAAGATTTTTTTTGACACGACAGCTCCAAGCCGGACGAAAACCGATGACCATACGCCCCGTCCGGCCTGGAAGGGCAATATGGGGGGTGTACCAGATTCTGTGTAAACGATTCTTCGTTTAAGTCTGCGGCACCCGGTCTTCAAACTGGATGGCGAAGCGGTTTAACGCAGCTTTCCAGTCCCGTATCGGCATCGTCCACTTCTTGCTGATGTTGTTCAGGGCAAGATAAAACAGCTTGCTGACAGCTTCATCGGTCGGAAAGGAACTGCGGGCCTTGGTCACTTTTCGCAGGCTCATGTTAATCGATTCAATAGCGTTCGTGGTGTATATCACCTTTCGGATTTCCGGCGGGTAGTCGAAGAACGGTATGACGCGCGCCCAGTTACGGCGCCAGGACTGACCTATCGGTTTATACTGTTTATCCCATTTATCTTCGAATTCGGCAAGCCTGAGTTCAGCCTCGTCGGTAGTGGCTGCACTGTAAATCAACTTCAGATCGGCGGCGACTTCCTTCTGCGCTTTCCAGGGCACGAAATTCAGGCTGTTGCGCACCATGTGAACGATGCACAGCTGAACCGAGGTCTGCGGGTAGACCGCCTCGATGGCGTCCGGGAAGCCTTTCAGGCCGTCGACGCAGGCGATGAATATGTCCTGCACGCCACGATTTTTTAGCTCGGTCACGACCTGCAGCCAGAACTTCGCGCCTTCAGTTTGGGAGATCCACAGGCCCAGCACCTCCTTGTGGCCATCCATGTTGACGCCGATGGCCAGGTAGACCGCCTTGGTACGCACCGCGCCGTTGTCGCGCACCTTGACGTGAATGCAGTCGAGATAGAGGATCGGGTACACGGCGTCGAGCGGGCGGGCCTGCCAGAGCTTCACATCCTCGCTGACAGCGTCCGTGACGTTGGAAATGAGGGTCGGTGACACCTCGGTGCCGTACATCTCTTCCAGATGGCTTTGGATCTCCCGCACGCTCAGGCCACGCGCGTAGAGCGAGATGATTTTGTCGTCGAAGCCGGTCCAGCGTGTCTGATGCTTGACGACGATCTGCGGCTCGAACGTGCCCTGGCGGTCGCGAGGAACGTCAAGCGGCAGCGCGCCGAAATCGCCCTTGAGCGTCTTGATGCTATGGCCGTTGCGGGTGTTGGCAGTGCTGTTGGTCACCTCGCCGCTTTTGTCGTGGCCCAGGTGGTCGGTCATCTCGACTTCCAGCGCGCGCTCGACCAGCATCTTGGTGAGCTGCTTGAGCAGCCCATTTTCGCCGATCAGGTCCTCGGGCTTCTGGTAGTTTGCCAGCAGGCCGTCGGCAAGTTTGAGCAGTTCCGGATCGGGCTTGGCCCGCTTGTTACGCTTTACAACGGTCATCGTTTCTCCTAATGGCGGCAGTGTCCTGCCAAATGACCGTTTACACAATATTATTTACACCCTCGCAATATGGCCAAAGGTCTTGCAAGGCTCGACGAGCCGCTTGCGCCATGGCCTGCTGGCCAAGGATGTTGACGCAAGCTCCTTTCAGAGAAAGGTAGCTACTCCCCAATGACGGGCGGTATTGTAACAGTGCAAATACGTAGCGTCCATTGGTTCCGGTGAAAAGCTGGAGACGCAACGCATGGGCAGCTTTGGCTTAGATGAGCAAATTGTCTATAACTCCGTGCCGGCGTCGGTTGCCATTTTTGTTACTAATAGGTTTTGGTAGGCGTTCTTACAGGGTGTGGACAAAATCAACCTTGATACGCGAGCCTGCTGAGTAGTATACGCGCCTCGGCCAGCCAAACCCAAGCCGCCGACACAGCGAGTTTGCGTCGTGATGCATCACTGTGCGGCGCCAGCGTTCGGTCCACGCGTGGGTTCGTTCAACGACCCAGCGCTTGGGCAGGATCGTGAATCCTGAGTTGAAAACAGCAGTTGGCCCAGGTGCCGCCTTGGAATCATGCAGCGTTCCGATCGTGCTGTTACCTGGACGACGAACGACTTCGACACGAAGATGATGCGTCCGCTCGATGTCATGGGCACATTTCCCGCCGTATGCGCCATCGGTATAAAGCTTTTTTAGCCGAGGGCTTTTGGCGCACGCTTGTGTAACCACGGCTGCGGCAGCATCCCGGTCCTGCACGCTCGCGGCGGTGACCGTGACGGCGATGAGTAGCCCCATCGTATCAACCACGAGATTGCGCTTTCGCCCTTTGACCTTCTTGCCTGCATCGAATCCGCTTTCGCCACCCTGCGGCGAGGCGCGAGTGGACTGTGCATCGATCACCGCTGCGCTCGGGGTGCTCGCGCGTCCCATGCGTGCACGCCATTGTTCACGCAGCCGGTCCTGCATCAGCTCGAATACGCCGGCTCCAACCCAGCGCGAAAACGCCTTGTACACCGCCTGCCAGGGTGGGAACGACTCGGGTAACAGTCGCCAGGCGCAGCCCGTTCGAAGCACATACGAGCACGCATTCACGAGATCGCGGCGGCTGTAATGCACGGGCGTGCCTCGTTGTCCCGGTACTCGCTCGAACAAATCAGCGACCAGCTCCCATTCGGCGTCTGTCAAGTTGGTGCTGTACGGCGATATGTCCTCGCGTCGGTGCGCTGCCGTGTAGCCATACCGCTTGGCGCCCTCGGCTCGCTCCGCACACGCCCGACGCACTGGCTTGAGTCGTACGATGCCTTGTGCACGCAGCGCACGACGAATCGTTGCATCGCACACGCGTAATCCACAGCGGTGGTGCAGCTCGTCGGCGATTTCACTCAAGCTAGCCTGGGCGCTCCGCCACGATATCGTGCAAAACCGCGATATGCTCAGGCTTCAATGCCGGCGGCCTGCCTCCTGCATTGCTTGACGGCTCAATGCCGTCGAGTCGATCTCTCGTTGCCATGGCATGCTCCTTCGACATCGGGATAGCATGCCACAGCTACGTTATTGATTTTGTCTACACCCTCTTAGCGTACTATTTTTTCCAAATTCTGTAGTTACCCCTTTACCGTGTACTGGCGCGTCGCCCGCGTCTGCGCCTCGGCGATGCACAGCGCGGCCCCTGTACCGAATACCTTGAACGAGTAATAGGGGGCGGCCGCAGGTTCCGTGGTCGGTGCATCGGGGAAGGCCGGAATGACTCCCAGCCCGCAGAGGTAGCGCCTGGCGTTCGCTGCGGGTGCGCCGCGTTGCGCGATTGCGTCGAGCGCATCGAACAGCCGGCGCTGTTCCTTGCGGGCGATCGTCACCAGCTGGTCGAGTGGCAGGTTGGCGCCAAGGCCGCGCAACGTGGCGCGCACGCCGGGAGCCGCCGCCCGCACGGTTGCCTCGAGCACGTCGCGCTGCGCCGGGTCGCCCTCGTCAAAGGCGCGCAGCGCCTGGCCGAAAACCCTGCCGGCGTCGCAGCCGGCCAGCTCGTGCAGTTGCTCGCGTGTCAGCGCCGGCAGGCCGGCCCGGGCCAGGATGCTGGAGATTTCCGATACCTTCATTCCCGTGTCTTTCCTTTCGCGACCTCGTAGATGCCCGCCGAGCGTTCGAGCGCCAGGCCCAGGAGTCTCTTGAGATCCCCCTGGTACGGCCTTCCCGCAGTTCTTCCACGGCGAAGGTATTGCGCAACGTGCGGCCGCCGTTGTGGTCGACGTCGATGCCGGCGCGTCCGAACGTCGCCCGGACCTGTCGATACACGGTCACCGCCGACATCGGCTTCCCGGCGAGATCGCCCGGGAACACCAGGTCGCCTTTCACGCCGAGCGCTTCGCGTTCCCTGAGCCAGGTGCGCAATGCCTGCGCACCGTAGGCGCGCAACACCGTGTCATGCGCGTGGCTGGTGTCGTGCTTGCCTTCCGGACTGAGGGCCAGGACGATGCCGTCGTCGCCGAATGCGCCGTCGAACGGATCGTTCACTTCGGACAGCCGCAGGCCGATCGCCTCCGCAACCCGCAGGCCGGCGAACAGCATCGTGGCCTGCATGGCATGGTCGCGCCGGCGTTTCCACGCCTTTGGTGGCCGGCCGGCGCGGTTCGGGCCAGGCGGGCTGAGAGGGGGCAGGGCGTTGACGAAGGCAGCGATATCCGAGGCATCCAGGACTTGCATGCCGTGATCCTGGGCGATATACCCATTCGCGCCGGCGACCTGCAGTGCGGCGGTCGCGGGGTTGGGCCTGATTTGCAGGTGGTGGTAGCAGCGCTCCAGCAGGCGCAGATAGCGGCGCGAGATCAGGCTGTTCTGTTCTCCGTGGGCCCGGTTCTGACTAATGAAACGGATCAGGTCCTGCTCGACCACGCGTGTGAACGCCTTGTTTTCCCGTGCGAGCCACAAGGCGAATTTCCCGAACATCGATCGGTAAATGTGCGCCGATTTGTTGGAGACAGGCTTGGGTTCGGTCAGGCCGAGCCGGTGGCTGGTACGGCCGAATTCGGGACCTTGAATGAAAGTGTCGAAGGAAGCGACGGGATTCGCATCCCACTGTTTAGGATCGTTCATGGCTGTCTCGGCTGAATCGGATGGATCAGGCTACTTGTTTGACTATACCATAAATGACATTAACTAACATATATTTGTCGACCCCAAGGAGATGCGACTGCTACGGACTGGCGGTAACGTGCCGGAGGGCATTCCTTGCTCGCTCTTTGTTCTTTCTTGTACTTTTTGCTTTTTTAGCACCTGATTGTTTGCGAGCAGGCGACGGCGGACGTTGAGTAGCCCGCGGCGTGTCTGGAGTGAGGTGGATTTGAATCGTATGTTAGTTAATTTCATTTATGGTTTAGCTTAACTGGGATCCAACTTACTTTGTAATCGCTCTACTCCTGAAATACGTGCTTGCGCTCGCGGTTCCCATTGAACCCTTCAATCCCACCGGCTGATATGAATGTCCACGACTGCGCCGCCAGGTAGCACGTCAATGCTTGTGTACCGACTTCCAGGCCGCGTAGTCGGACGGCCTCAGACCGTATCGTGCCAGCACACCTTCGTGAAGCCGCCTGAGTTCTTCGACGATCAGCGCCTGTACATCAGGTTGCTCGTGGCGGGGTACCTGTTCTGAAACGGTGTGCGCGATACAGGCAAGCGGTTCGCGCTCCGGGTGGAGAACGATGGCGCGAATGGTGCTCTTGATCAGATCGCGCCAAGCCAGGCGCAAGGGATCGGGCTCAACCAGGTTCTGCTTGATGGCGAGGTATTCCTGGGTCGAGCGTTCGTAAGCCCAAACATACAGGTCTCGCAGCAGCTCGACGCGCGTCATCTCGTACACGCCCAGCGTGGCACGGCTGTAGGCCTGCTCGGGCACATCGAGGAATGTCAGGGGGCAGAGATTGGCGCGAAACAGCGGCAGATTGGAGGCCAGCCGCGAGGTCCGCTTGTTGATGTCGGCGAACGGCTGCAAGTACGGCAAATGCACCATCATGAAAAACGACTGCTCGAACGGGTCACGAATCTGGCCGGCCTTGTCGAGTAGCAGATCGAGCGTATCTTCGATTTGTTGCGGTGTGGACAGGGGACGATAGACGCTTTTCGCGATGTCGACCGCGTGTTGGCGAATCCGGCCTTCGTCCGCCGGGTTAGGCAGCAGGTTTTCCGCCAATGCGCTGTGCAGGTTCATCAGCGTGTAGCGATTGAAACCCGCGTTGTCGATGTTTTCCACCAACAGCTCGATGGCAGTCTTGTGATTCAAGATCATCTGCGTCTCGATGGCGGGCTTGCCGCGTGCAGCTTTCCCGTGTTCGATGAGCTCGCGCGTGTCGAGACGAGAATACGTATTTCCTTCCAAATGGCTCGAGGCCCACGACAGATCGATAAGCAGGCGGTTCAGGATGGCGCGGCTGTACGTACCTGCGGGCGCCGCCGCTTCCGCGGTCCGGCCCATCGTACGTAGTTGGCGGCGCAGTGACTCGGACAAGTACCAGGTCGCGTTCGGCTGGTATGCATCCAGAAACTCGCGCTGGTAGCCCACCGGGTTGCGCGCTTCCGGAGGCTGATCGATATAGGCGATGATGTCCAGGCTGTCGGCCGATAAGGGAATGAATGCGGGAAAGCCATCCGACACCAGGGCAGGTACGCCAGCGTCGGGACGTGACGCAGTCCGGAAGTAACGACGCGCCCTACCTTCCCCTACCGCGATGATCTCGCGGTCATCGATCAGCTTCGCGATCACGCGCTGGACCGTACGGCGCGCCAGATCAGGATGCCTGGTCAACAATTCCGTCAAGGTCAAACCATTGATGGATGACAGAATATTATTACGCACATCGGTCGTCGATCGCATTGGGCGTTGGCGCCGTTTAAGAGATTGGCGCAATTATGGCGCAGTTTAAAGAACTGCGCCAAATATGACAGCAAGGCGTTATCATATAAGCAATATTTCGTGTAGCCCGAACGTACCGTTCACAGGGCCGATAGAACCACTAACTGATGCTTATGTGCGCTTGCCTGTTCAAACTTCTCCACATTTTCTGTGGACAAGTTGGCTTATTAGGAAATGAAAACGAGTATTCATGCGGGTTCCACTACCGTGCTTGCGAAATAGGCAAACTGGACTTCCCCCAGTTCAGTAGACAAATTCCGATCTCACGCTGAGGCGCGTTCAAATGCCTCTGGGCTAACACCACCCAGATGGCTGTGGCGCCTGGTTCGATTGTAAAAGACTTCGATGTAGTCGAAGATATCGGCGCGGGCCAGGTCCCGCGTCTTGTAGATGCGCTTGCGGATGCGCTCCTTTCAAACTGCTGAAGAACGACTCGGCGACCGGAGCTGTGCCGCGAGCACGGCATCAGCAACACGACGTTTTACAAATGGCGCGCCAAGTTCGGTGGTCTGATAAAGTGCCGAGCAGATGCCCTTCAAGCCTCGGTCCACTTAACGAGTTACTACATGCCTGCAGCCTCTCTTCCTTCCGACGAATCGGAGCGTCAGGAACTGCTCAAGTCCCTCGACATATTGGATACTGCCCCGGAACCGGTCTTCGACCAGATCACCCGCCTGACGACGCGCCTGCTTGGTGTGCCCATTGCCGTGTTCTCGCTGGTCGACAAGGACCGCCAATGGTTCAAGTCGCGCGTTGGACTGGACGTCGGGGAGACTTCCCGCGAGGTCGCCTTCTGCGCGCATGCCATACTGCAGAGTGCGCCGCTGGTCGTTTCCGATGCCACCGCCGATCCGCGGTTTGAGGACAATGCCCTCGTCAACGGCGATCCGAACATCAGGTTTTATGCCGGTGTACCGATTCGCAGCGCCGGAGGTCACGCGCTGGGGACGCTGTGCGCTATCGACTCGAGACCGCGGTGGTTGTCCGCCGAGGATCTGCAGGCATTGCGGGACCTCGCCGACATCGTTACGAAAGAAATGCATTACCGCGAGGCGCTGGCAGTCGCGCGTCATAGCGTCGAGCGCTCCGGCGATGCGATCGCATACAGCGAGGCACGATTCCGGTCGGTCTTCGACCTTGCCAGTATCGGCATGGCAATGGTGGCACCGGATGGCGGCTGGCTAAGCGTCAACGAGGCATTGTGCCGAATCGTCGGCTACGCGCCGGAGGAACTGTACCGGACGACATTCCGCGACATTACCTATCCACCGGACCTGGACACGGATCTCGCGTTGCTACGGCAACTTGAAGCCGGCACGATCGACCAATACCAGCTGGAGAAACGCTACGTCAGAAAGGATGGCAGCCTCGTCTGGATCAACCTGAACGTCACGAAGAAAACCGGGCCGGATGGTGAGCTGCTGTACTACGTCGCGGCCATTAAGGATATCCAGGCGCAGAAGGAGGCCGAAGCGAAACTGCAGGCGCTGCACGCCGATCTGGAAACGCGTGTCGCGACCCGTACCAGGGAATTGAACGACGCGGTTGCCATGCTGCGAAGTGCCATGGCCCTTCAACAGCAAGCCGAACAATTGCTCAAGGACCGGGAAGCCGAGCTGCGCAGCGTGATCGAGAACGCCAACGATGCCTACATCGGCCTGGACCGGGATGGCATCGTGCGCGAGTGGAACCGGCAGGCCGAGACGACCTTCGGATGGTGCGCCGGCGAGGCGGTCGGGCGGCCGCTGGACGCGTTGATCATTCCGGCCGAGATGGGCGCGATGCATCGGCGCGGAATGGCGCGTTATTTGGCGACCGGTTCCGCATCCGTCCTGAACCAGCGCCTTGAACTCCCGGCTGTTCGCAAGGATGGCTCCGGTCTCACGGTGGAAGTGCGGATCACCGCGCTGGAAGTGAAAGGCACGACAATCTTCAGCGCCTTCCTGCACGACATCACGGAGCGCAAGGCGCTCGAGGCCCAGCGGGAGTACGACTCGCGCCACGACGCGTTGACCGGGCTCCTGAACCGACGCGCCCTGACCGAAAGCCTTCCCATCGCACAGGCGCGCTCGAGACGCACCGGCAAGATGCTGGGCGTGTTGTTCATCGACCTGGACGGATTCAAGGCCGTCAACGACAGTCACGGCCATGAGGCGGGCGACAAGCTGCTGTGCGAGATCGCCCGGCGCCTGCAGGATACGGTGCGCAAGACCGACAGCGTATTCCGCCTGGCCGGTGACGAATTCACGGTGCTCCTGGAAGACATGACGGATACGTATGCGGATGCGCATGCGGTGGCACAGAAGGTCGTCGAGCAGATCTCGGCCCCTGTCGACCTGTGCGGGCAGGGCGCGACTGTCGGCGCAAGTATCGGTATCGCCATCTTTACGCCTGAGAGCAGCGTGTCGGGGGCTGATCTCGTCAAGGAAGCCGACTACTGGATGTATGAAGCGAAAAAGGCCGGGCGAGGGCGGGTCCTACCTGATCGGCGTAGCACATGTTTGCGGCATTCACCGTAGCCCATGCCGTGGTCGCCGGAGACGATGCGCTTCGCCGGAGTCGGTTCAGGCCGATCGGAATTCGCTAGCTGGCGGGACACGAACGTCGCCTTGCGTGAGTCTCCCACGACCGGTACGTTTTCGATCGCAGCCGAAGCTATCGTCGCCGGCGCGGCGTCGAAACCGGTAGTTCGCACCGTAATGACTTCGATAGGACCGGGAGACTTTACTGTCGCAATTGTATGTTCTGCGTAGATCGGACGCCCGAGATATTCGAAGCGACGACACAAGTGATCTTAGGCACCTCAGTTACGTTGAGGACGGCAGCAACGCTTGGCGTGACGCGCGAGGGCTCGACGGAGTGTAGTAGGGAGAAATTATAAATCGACAATATTTTTGATAATGTCGAGTTTAAATCATAGTCTGATGAGACATGGGTTGGACGCATTTCAGGTATCACGAACCGTCATTGGACAGTCCTTGTGCGATGCAGCATGATGCTTATGTCTCCTCTATCTTCCTCCAAGAAAATAGATTCAACCCGCCTCCCGGCGGGTATTTTTTGCCCGTTTCTCTCCTGTCTGAAGAGCGCGGCGGCCAGTGTTCTTGATTCGCTTTGGCGCCAAGGTACTGGACTGCCATAATCCTAGGGAAACGCCAGTGCTTGGCCAAGCCAAATTCAGTCGTTCACACATCAACGCCTGTTCATTATCGGTCTCTCGACAATTTTTCGAAGCCGTCGGGTTTGCGCGGCCCGTCGTCTAGTTTTTCCGACAGAGGCCAGCCAGGATGTATTGGCATGCCAGCATCGGGCCTGAGCGTTCGTCCTCGACAGCGATCGCCTGCGATGCCGTGACGTGTCACGGAAAACCTGCCGATTCGGGTCCCTGGTCTATGTACCTGCGGAACTTATCTTTGGCCTGTCCAGGTCATCGGGCCGCTTGGCTCCGATGTCGTCTGTTGAAGCAAATGTGCCGCGGCTTCGGAACTAAACATGCCACTCGCCAAAGCAAGTACCCTGCCGACCGCCTGCCTGGGGTTCGATGAAGTAAAAGTGCGACTGTTTATGAAGTAAAAGTGCCACTCGCCCGCGAAACCTTTGCGAATTGGCAATTGTTCGCCGCCGGATCAAAACCGAGGCATTAAAAATCAATGACTTACGTCGACGTGCCGGCGCCACATGGAGCGAACCGTCCGATGAAGTAAGAGTGGAACTGTTTATGAAGTAAGACTGCGACTTCTGAAGATATGAAGTAAAAGTGGAACTTCGCCGATTCCTAGAGGCAGCCGACGTGCCGTGAAACGAGCTTCCTGAGCTTTACACTAAACACGCGGATATCGGATATTGTCAGAGCACATCCGCTTCCTGGGTGGCAGGCAATTCCGTAAGGACTGGTTTCGAGCGGCTTTATTGCAAAAATGGCCTGCAGCAGCCAGGTGGAGCACGGCTTTGTTGAATAATCTAGCTGGGCGCGTAATACTCCAAACCCCGGACGGAATCACGGCATGGCGACCGTCCTGGGCGTGCCCAGCCACGTGAAGCGGTTGAGGATGGCGGCGCGCATCTGCAACTCGGCGACCTGGCGGTCGAAGTCACGTGCCATAAAACGCTCACCCAGCAGCTTGAAGCAACGCATCTTGGTTTCCACGAGGCTGCGTCGATGATAGCCAGTCCATTTCTTCCATATTTTCCGTCCGAGGCGGCGCGTGACATCCAGGATCGCATTGCGCGCTTCGGCGCCCGGCCGACGGTCCTTCCATGGCTTGGCGTTCCTGCGAGTTGGAATGACTGCTTCAGCGCCTCGCCGCGCGATGGCCTCATGGCAGTCCTTCATGTCGTAAGCGCCGTCGCCACTGACGCTCGCGATGGGCTCATCGTTGCCGATCTGGTCGAGCAGGCACGGCAGCAGCGGCGCGTCGCCGGTGCCGGTCACTTCGATGGCCCGAATTTCCAGCGTGGTCGCGTCAATTGCAAGATGGACCTTGCGCCATTGACGCCGATAGTCGGCCCCGCGCTTCTTCGTTTTCCACTCGCCCTCGCCGAGCATCTTGATGCCGGTGCTGTGCACCAGGAAATTCAATCCCGTGGTCGTCGCACGCGCCCAAATCGTAACCGCCAGATGTTTCTGGCGCCGGCCGACTGTGCTGAAATCGGGCACCTGCCAGTCCAGACCGGCCAACCTTAGCAGGCGTTGCGTCATGCCCATCGCCTGCCGCAGCTGCAGGTTGAACAGGCTTTTCATCGTCAGACAGAACTGAATCGCCGCCTCACTGTACGTCGGGCTGCGGCCCCGTTTGCGGCTGGCGCCGCCGTGCCAGCGCATGTCCTTGTCCAGCCAAACCAGCAGCGAACCGCGCGTTCTCAACGCTTCGTTGTAGTCCTTCCAGTTGGTCGTTCGGTATTTCGGTTCGGCTGGTGCACTCATCCCGTCAGTCTACCCGTGGCCCGGCCCGGCATATGTGCAGTTCTTTCGCATCAAACCGCCATGCGCGCTCGACGTTTGGCTAGCGAATCTCGCGCTCGTGGTGCTCGGTTGCGACGAAGGTCCACTCTTTTGCTGAACGTGCACTGCTGCTTTGCATATTCAGGCGTGGGCAAGCCGATCCCGAACACATATGCTCGACCAGACAGGACAAACACGATAGCGGCCCTCGCCAGTCGTGGAGAACCGGTCGTCCGGCATGTAGAGGAGATTCATGGATTCAATACTTTTTAAGAACGTTCAACTTTTCGACGGCAGTGGCCGGGACCGCTTTCGGGCTGAGGTGCTGGTCGAAGGTCCGCGTATCCGAGCAGTGGCGCAAGCTCCCGGGGGAATCCCCGCCGATAACGCGCGTGTGATCGACTGTGGCGGCGCTACGCTGATGCCGGGCCTGATCGAGCCACACGCGCATCTGTCCTTCTTGTCGTCGGTCGGCCGCATCTTTAAGGAAAGGACCATTCCGCCGGAAGAGCACCTGCTCGTCACGGCGCATAACGCCCGCGTCCTGCTCGACGCCGGCTTCACCTCCGCGTATTCTGCTGGCTCAAAGGGGCCACGCTTCGAGATCGCCCTGCAGAAGGAGCTGCGCGGCGGTTACCTGCCAGGCCCGCGGCTGGTCAGTTCCACGTTCGAGCGGCCCGCAGGGGCCGACAAGGAGCGCGACGGTCCCGACAGCATTCGCGCGTTCGTCAAGGCCATGGCGCAGGAAGGCGTCGGCTCGATCAAGCTGCTGTTGTCCGGCGACGATGCCTTCGGCCCAGGCGGTTCGATGCAGGTTCACTATACCGAAGCCGAGGTGGCGGCGGCGGCCGAGGAAGCACGGGAAGCCGGCGTATGGCTGGCGGCGCACGCCCAAGCGCGCGACAGCGTCAAGATGGCGGTGCGGCACGGCTTTCGCATTGTCTACCACTGCACCTACGCGGACAGCGAAGCGCTGGACATGCTCGAAGCGGCGAAGGACCGCATCTTTGTCGCGCCGGCGATTGGCATCGTGTATGCCAAGGCCTACCTGGGCGAAGCATTCGGCTTCACGCGCGACGTGGTCGAGCGCGCAGGCTTCGTGGAGCAGATCGAGCGCAACCAGGAAGTGTATGGCGAGATGCGGCGCCGCGGTATTCGGGTGCTGCCCGGCGGCGACTATGGTTTTCCGTGGAACCCGATCGGTGCCAATGCCCGCGACCTCGAATTGTTCGTAAAGCTGTTCGGCTACACGCCGGCCGAGACCCTGGTCGCGGCGACGCGCCTCGGTGCGCAATTGATGGGCATGGAGCACGAACTCGGCCAGATTCGACCGGGGTTCCTTGCCGACCTGCTGCTGGTCGACGGCGATCCGGTGGCCGACATCCGCATCCTCCAGCAGCCGGACAAGCTGCTGGCGATCATGCAGAATGGGAAGTTTCACAAGGTGCCTGTGGGAGCATTACAACGCGCGGCAGTGCTTGGGTAGGGCACGCCGGCAATCCTTGCCGGTCCCACCATCGTAACGACGAAAACAAAATCAGGAGACAAACATGTATGACCATCAGAGCGCGCCGGACGCGCGCGCCTATCCGCCCGCCGCACTGGCGTGGTACGCGCTATTCGTATTCATTGTTGCCGCAACTCTGGCGTTCGTGGACAAGTCGATTATCACCTTGCTAGTCGCGCCAGTGCGCCAGTCGCTCGGCGTGTCCGACACCGGCATCAGCCTGTTGCAAGGACTGTCTTTCGTGCTGCTGTACAGTGTGATGGGTATCCCCAGCGGCTATCTGGTGGACCGGATGCAGCGCCGCAAGCTGCTGTCGGCCGGTATCGCCCTGTGGAGCGTGATGACGGTGTTGTGCGGTTTCGCCAATAGTTTCGCCGAACTGTTCCTGGCGCGCGTAGGGGTGGGCATCGGCGAGGCGATCCTGATGCCCGCCGTCTTTTCCCTGCTCGCGGATTTCTTTCCGAGCTCGCAACGCGGCCGCGCCAACGGCATATTCACCATCAGTACCTTCGCTGGCGGGCAGGGCGCCTTGATCATCGGCGGCCTGGTGTTGAAGTCATTCCACGGTGCCGATTTCGACTGGCCGCTCTTGGGACTGCTGCCGCCGTGGAAGAGCGCCTTTATCGCGGTCGGCTTGCCCGGACTCCTGGTCGCGCTGCTGGTCCTGACGATCAAGGAGCCGCTGCGGCAGCAGGTGGCAGCCCAATCGGGTACCGGTGCACTGGCCGGTGAATCGCTGCTGGCTTACCTGAAACAGCGCCGTGCCATGTGGCTGGCCATCTTCGGCACCTTCAGTCTGTGCGCATTTTCGGCGTACGCGGTGTTGTCGTGGATTCCGACCTTTTTCGCACGCAAGTACGGCCTGCCACCGGCGAGTGCCGGTGTACTGATCGGTTCGGTAGTCATGCCGGGCGGGATCGCGGGGTGCCTGGTCAGTGGTGTACTCAGCGATTGGCTCAAGACGCGTGGCGCCTACGGTTCGCGGATGCAGGTGTTCGTGTTTTCGTGGTTCATCACGATTCCCTGCATCGCCGCGCTGCCTTTCCTTGGCGACTATCACCTGGCGCTGGTGGCGTGCGGGCTGTTCGGCTTCGCCAATGCGATGGCGGTGGCCTCGATGCCAAGTGTGCTGCAGGACGTGACCCGTAACCAAATGCGCGGCAAGATCACTGCGGTGCATCTGTTGCTGGTGTCGATCTTCGGCATGGCGCTGGGCCCGACCGCCACCGCGCTCGTCACGGATCGCGTATTCCAGAACGACCAGGGCTTGATCTACGCGATTTCCATTACACCCTTGCCCGCCATGCTGCTGGGACTGGTGCTGACGGTATATGGCATGCGCTTCTATCAGAACGAAATGGCGGCGCTGGTCAAGGCATCGACGGCGGCCGAGCCGGAATTCAAGCCCGCGGCGGTGCGCTGATGGCGGTCGAGCAAGTGGCAGCCAGGGCGCCGGCGCGCATCCGTCCGTCGGCTACCGCAGCGGAAGGCATACGGGCCACCGAGGTGCTCCAGGTCGAAGGCGGTGCGCTCGAAGGTCGCCTGTCGGCCGACGAAGCCTGCCGCGTCTACAAGGGAATTCCATACGCCGCCCCTCCGGTCGGCGCGCTGCGCTGGCGGCCGCCGCAGCCGGTGCTGCCGTGGCATGGTGTGCTGCAGGCCGACCGCTATGGCGCGGCATGCGTGCAATCGGCCATCGCCGACGATTCCATCATGCGCCAGTTTTCCTTCGCCGAACCGCCCGAATGCGCGCTCAGCGAGGATTGCCTCTACCTGAATGTGTGGGCGCCAGCCGGCAAGGCGTTGGCGGATCTGCCCGTCATCGTCTGGGTCTATGGCGGCGGACACCGCTTCGGCAGCGGCTCGCATCCGGTGTCGGATGGCGAACGCCTCGCGCGCAAGGGCAGCATCGTCGTCAGTGTCAACTACCGGGTCGGGGCGCTCGGTTATCTCGCGCATCCGGCGCTTTCTGCCGAGGGAGGCGGCTCCGGCAACTATGCGAGCATGGACGTGCTGGCTGCCTTGCGCTGGGTACGCAAGAATATCGCGGCCTTCGGCGGCGATCCGCGCCGCGTTACCTTGTTCGGCCAGTCGGCCGGGGCAGCGCATGTCAGCGTGCTGATGGCGTCGGGGCAGGCTCAGGGGCTGTTCCAGCGCGCTATCGTGCATAGCTCGGGGCGGTTCGACGGAGGTTTGATGGGCGCGCCCATGCGCTCCCTGGCAGAGGCCGAGGCCATCGGCGTGGCGACGCTGGCGCCGTTGGGGGCGCACAGCCTGGCGCAATTGCGCGCGCTGCCCGCCGACCAGCTGCTCGGCGGCGCACGTGGCATCTGGGGACCGATCGTGGATGGGCAGTTGCTGGCGCGTCCGGTGGACGAGGTGTTCAGCGCTGGCCAGCAGATGCCGATATCGCTGCTCGCCGGCTATACCTTGGATGAGTCGGCGGCGTATCCGATGCCGGCACTGCAGACGAGCGCCGGCTTCGCGGCATTCGCTCGCGACACCTTCGGCGAATACGCCGACAGCTTCCTGGCGCTGTATCCACATCGGGACGATGCCCAGGCCCTCGCATCGAGCTACCGGGTACGACGCGACATGGGATTCGCGTACCAGGCGTACCGGTTCGCCCAGCTGCACGTAGGCACGGTGCAAGCGCCCGTATATTTGTTCAACTTCATGCATGCGCCGCCGCTGCCCGACGCGGCCTATCACGAACCGGCGCCACCCGGCGGCTTTGGCAGCTACCACGGTGCGGAACTCTGGTACGCCTTTAATAATCTCGCGGCGCTTCCGTGGCCTTGGACGGATGCGGACCAGCTGCTCGCGGATGCGATGTCGAGCTACTGGGTCAGCTTCGCCACGAACGGCGACCCCGCCACCACCGGGTTGCCGGCCTGGCCGCGCTTCGATGCCGCCGGCGCCAATACCTTGCGGCTGGGTGGGAGCGCCGCCGTCGCCGTGGCCGGGCGGCCGTTCAACGAGACGGCGCTCGATTTTTTTTGCGGATTCTATCGCCGCCTGGAACCGGCGTAATCGCGAGATTTCGCTTAACACGGAAACGGCCCGCCGGCGACGGCGGGCCGTTTCCGTTTCGGCTCCGGCCGGTGATTTTCCGTGCAGGAAATGCATGACAGGTTTGCAGCCGGGGCTAGATGCACGGGCGCGCCGAGCGGCTATTCTGGCGTCGTTGAGCAGTACAACACTAGCCTGGCGACGACCAGGATCACAACACGACTGGAGACGATGCATGAGTAAAAAATTCGCCGGCTGCATGCCGCTTGCCCTCGCGTTGGCCACCTGCGCCGCGCACGCCGAGTCAGGCGTGCGGGTCAGCGGCTATCTCGATGTGTCGATGGAGCGCATCGACACCGGACGCGGCATGCTGACCCGGCAGAGTTCCGGCCAATTGAACCAGAGCCGCTTGAACTTCCAGGGCGTCGAAGATCTCGGCGGCGGCAATGCCGCCGTGTTCGACTTGCAGATGCCGTTCAGCCCGGATACCGGGGCAGGTTCATCGAATGGGTTGTTCAGCCGTACCGCCACCTTGGGACTCACGAGCAAGGCGCTCGGCACGCTCAAGGTCGGGCGCATGCAATCCCTGTCGGACGAGACCATCGCCAGCTTCTGGGCGCTGCGCTGGGGCGCGTCGACGAACTATTTTCTCTACTATGGCAACACCACGCAGCTCCTCAGCAACGCGATCCGCTACGAGACGCCGGACATGAGAGGACTCGTGCTGTCGGTCGAATACGCGGTCGACGAGCATAACGGCTCGGGAAGGGCGGTCGAAGGGCAAGCCCGTTATCAGTACGACAAATGGAAAGTGAACGGTGCGTATTACGTGTCGCACGGCCACGAATTCGTCGAGCCGGGGTCGTCGGTGCACATCGGGACCTTCGGCACCTCGTACGACTTCGGTTTCGCCACGCCGTCGCTGATGGTGCAGGACACGCGCACGCACGACGCCGTCGTGAACCGCACCAGCAAGATTTCGGTCGCGCTGTCGGCTACCGTGCCGGTGGGCCGCAATGCCTTGTGGCTCGATTACGGCATCCTGCATAACCGTGTCCTGGCGAACGCCAACGCGCGCGCCGCCAGCGTACGCTTCGATTACAACCTGAGCAAGCGCACCTTCCTGTACGCCGGCCTGGCCCAGGTATGGAACGACGCCAAAGCCTACTACCAGCCGATGGGCGCCTCCGGCTCCTATCCGGTCTTTACTTCGGCGACCGGGGTGAGCACCGGGTTCGATCCCGTGTACAACGGCGGTGACGTTCGCTCCCTGATCGCCGGAATCCGCATGGCGTTTTGACCGGTGGTTTGCAATATTTGCACTTCAGCTTTGCTGAAAACGACAAGCGCCAGCGCCCCATAGCGGCTATGGTAACCGTCGCGCCGCGCAGGCGCGACGACAACAGAAAGTGAGCCACATGAGTACATTCGAATTCTGGTATGACCACGTCGGTGTCAGCGTGCCCGACCTGGAACAGGCGATCCAATGGTGGGAACATGTCCTCGACTTCAAGCTGGAGCGGCGCAATGCGATCGACGCCATCCCGGCACAGATCGCCATCCTGAAGAACGGTAACCTGCGCGTGGAGCTGTTCGAGGTTCCAGGTGCCAAAGCGGCGTCCGAAGAACGCTTTCAGCCAAATCAGGATGTGCGGACCCACGGCAACAAGCACATCAGTTTCGCGGTGGAGGACGTGGTGGCGCTGTCGGAGGCGATCCGCGCACGGGGTGCCGACATCGTGTGGGTCAAGACCTTTACGTTCGGCTCCAACATGTTCATCCGAGACAACGCGGGCAACTTGATCGAATTCGTGCAGCGTCCGAAGCCCATGTTCGAGGCCAGCACCTTGCAGGCAGGCCATGGCGACCACGTTTGATTATATTGTCGTCGGCAGCGGTTCGGCCGGCTCGGTGCTTGCGAACCGCCTCAGCGCCGATCCGGCCAACCGCGTGCTGTTGCTTGAGGCTGGCGGCATGGACGACAAGTCGACCGTGCCGATGCCCGCGGCCTTCTATGCCCTGTTGAAGGATCCTTCGGTCAGCTGGCAATACGAGAGCGAGGCCGCGCCGCATGCCGGCGGACGGCGTTTTCCGCTGCAACGCGGCAAGGTGCTCGGCGGAACGGGCACCGTCAACGGCATGACGTATTCGCGGGGCGACGCCGCCGACTACGACGAATGGCACGCGCTCGGTTGCGACGGCTGGGGCTATGAGGACGTGCTGCCCTACTTTAAGAAGGCCGAATCGAACTGGCGCGGCGAAACGGCCTACCACGGCGGCAGCGGACCGATGAGCGTGGTGCGCGCGAACAACGAGCGCGATCCCTTCTATCCGGCGATGATGGCGGGTGCGCGCGAACTCGGCTGTCCGATCAACGACGATATCTGCGGCCCGAGTTCGGAAGGCTTCGCGCAGGTGGAGTTTTCGATCACGAAAAAGGGCAGGCGCGCCAGCTCGGCCCGCGCCTACCTGCATCCGGCGCTGAAGCGCCGCAATCTCACGCTGGCACTGCACGCCCTGGCCCAACGCGTCCTGCTGGACAACCATCGCGCGGTCGGCGTCGAGTACCTACAGGACGGCAGGCTGCTGCGCGCCCACGCGAGGCGCGAAGTGATCCTGTGCGGCGGCGCCTATAACTCGCCTCAATTGCTGATGCTGTCGGGCATAGGCCCGGCTGACGAACTGGCGCGGGTCGGCATCGAACCCTGCCTGAACCTGCACGGGGTAGGGCAGAACCTGCAAGACCACGCGGTCGTCGCCATGAGTTACCAGGCACGCGGCAATATCAGCTTCCACCGCGAGCTGCGCTTCGACCGGACGCTCTTGTCGGCACTGCGCTGGAAACTGTTCGGCACCGGACCGCTGGCGCAACTACCCCTGACCTGCTGGGCGTTCCGGAAGACGTTGCCGGCGCTCGCCAAGGCCGACGTGCAATTCTTCTTCAGTCCGGTCGCGCTGAATGCCCAGCTGTGGTTCCCCTGCATACGCGAAGGCGTCGGCCACGTGGTCACCGCGCGCAACGCGCTGCGCTATCCCCTTAGCCGGGGCACCGTCACGCTGCGTTCGGCGCGGGCGGGTGACGCGCCACTCGTGCAAACCGGCCTGCTCGGCGAACCCGAGGATGTCGCCGCGCTGGTGCGCGCCGTACGGCAGACCCGCCAACTGATGGCGACAACCCGTCTCGCGCCGCTGCTGGAACGGGAAATCAGTCCCGGCCCGGCATTGCAGAGCGACGCCGAGCTTGAAGCGTTCGTGCGCGAGAACGCGCGTCCGTCCTGCCATCCCAGCGGCACCTGCGCCATGGGCGTCGGCCTGGATGCGGTGGTCGATCCACAATTGCGGGTGCACGGTATTGCCGGCCTGCGCGTCGCCGATGCGTCCGTGATGCCGCGCATTGTCGGCGGCAACCTGAACGCCCCGGTGATCATGATCGCGGAAAAGGCGGCCGATATGATCTTGCAAGCGCAGCGTTGCGGGGCCGCACAGGCGGCACCGGCCATGGCGGACGGCGCCGCGATCTCGCTATGACGACCGGCTGGTGCGATGGTTCCGGCGTCGGCATTCACTACGAATCGAGCGGCAGCGGCGCTCGTACGCTGGTGTTCATCCACGAGCTGGGCGGCTCCCTGCGCAGCTGGGATGCACTGGCCGCTGTCTTCGGCACGCGCTTTCGCTGCCTGCGCTACGACCAGCGCGGCGCCGGTGCGTCCGAGAAGGTGCGTGCTCCATTTGGCGTGGACGACCAGGTGGCTGACCTGTGCGCGCTGCTGGACCACCTGGACCTGCCACCCCCCTATGTCTTGGTCAGTCTCGCCGCCGGCGCTACCACTGCGCTCGCGTTCGCCAGCCGCGCTCCGCGTTCAGTGGCGGCGCTGGTGCTATGCGCCCCGGCGACCGGCGTCGACCCGGCACGCCGTGAATATCTGGAGGCGCGGGCCGAGGTGGCGGTCCGGCAGGGCATGCGCGCGATCGCCGATGCAACCCTGGCGCGCTCGTATCCGCCCGTGGCGACGCGCGACGCCGACGTGTTCCGGCGTTATCGGGCACGCTTCCTCGCCAGCGACCCTGTCGGCTATGCCCACGCCAACCGCGCCCTGGTCAATTTCATGCTCGATGACGTGATCGGGACGATCAACATGCCATGCCTGCTGTTGGCGGGTGCGCATGATCCCTTGCGGCCGTGGACCGAGGTGGCCGCGTTGGGCCGGCGCCTGCCGCATGCCACGCTGGTCGGCATCGACGCGGGCCATTTGATGGCGGTGCAGCATCCCGCGGCCGTCGCCGCGGCGATGGAGGATTTTCTAGGTAGACACGGGCTGGCGGAGAAGCCCGATAGGGAGAGTGAACATGAGGCTTGATAAGGCGCTGCTGCTGGTGATGATGGAAGCGCCGGCGGACATGGAAGCAGAGTTCCACGACTGGTACGACACCGAGCATTTGCCGCAGCGTCTGGGCTTGCCCGGTGTGGAGAGTGGCGCGCGCTGGGTCTGCGTCGAGGGCTGGCCGCGCTGGATGGCGCTGTACGACCTGGCGTCGAGCGCCGCGCTCGAGACCCCGGAGTACCTGGCGGTCTCCGGTGCCAACTCGACGCCCTGGTCGAAGCGCGTGTTGCCGCGCACGGTTGGGCGCAGCCGCGCTTGCCTGCACGCGGTTGCCGTCCACGACGGGCCGGCCGGTGCCGGTGCGCCGGCGCGCCTGTTGCTGGCGCGCTTTCCGCAGCAGGGCTTGGAAAGGCGGGCGATCCTGATCGAGGCGCTCAACGCCGGCCTGGCCCGGCACCGGGCCTTGCGGCAGGTTCGATATTTCGCGCTCGGCGACATCCTGTATGCGATTGCCAGCTTCGACAGGGTCGTCGCGACGGCCGCGTTGGCGGATGTGATCGAACAGCTGCCGGCAGCCGCCGACCTGGTGAATCATTACGCGCCTTACCAGCGCGGCTGACGCAAAAGGAGAAGCATGACATGGTGATGGAACGATTCGCAACCAGGGACGGCGTCGATATCGCCTACCGTATCGATGGCCGGGGCAATCTGCCCTGGCTGGTATTCAGTAATTCACTGGCCACCAACCTGTCCATGTGGGACCGCCAGGTGGACTACCTGCGACGCCATTTCCGCATCCTGCGCTACGACCAGCGTGGCCATGGTGGCTCGGCCGTGCCGGCGGAACCGTGCACGTTCGACCTCCTGATCGACGACCTGGTCGCCCTGATGGACCACGTGGCGATCGAGCGTGCGGCACTGGTCGGCGTATCGATGGGCGCCGTGACGGTGCTCGGCGTGGCGGCACGCCATCCACGGCGCGTCGAGCGTGTGCTTGCGTGCGACGGCCAGTGGGTCGCGCCGCCGGGCGCGGCGCATGCATGGGAGGAGCGCATCGCCATCGCGTGCGACGCCGGCATGGCCGCGCTGGCCGGGCCGACGGCGGCACGGTGGTTGACCGCGTCGTTCATGGCGCGGCCATCGGCGGCGCTGGACGACATCCTGCACATGATCGCCGCCACGCCGGCCGAGGGCTTCATCCGGTGTGCCAGGGCCCTGCAGGCATATGACCTGCGGGAGGAAATCACCGGTATTCGCGTACCGTGCATGTTGCTCGCCGGGGCCGAGGATGGCGGTTTGCCGGCCGTCATGCGGCGCATGGCCGAGGCCATCCCCGGCGCCGCGTATGCCGAGATCGGCGAGGCCGGCCACTTGCCGAATCTCGAGCGTCCGGTCGTGTTCAACACGAGGATCTCGAGCTTCCTGTTGGGCGGGCAGGCGCAATCGATGGAGGCTTGCGCATGAGCCGGCTGGAGATGCCGGCGCGCGAGGCGATGAACGCGCGTCAGCGCGAGGTCTACGACGCCACCGTAAGCGGCCCACGCGGCAAGGCGCCTGCGCCGCTGGCGGCATGGCTGGCCAGCCCCGAACTCGCCAGTCGAGCGCAGCACCTGGGCGAACTGGTCCGCTACGGCACGTCGCTGCCGGCCTCCCTGTCGGAGCTCGCCATCCTGGTCACGGCGCGTCACTGGAACGCGCACTACGAATGGTATGCGCACAAGAACGAAGCCCTCAAGGCCGGACTCAACCCGGGGCTCATCGATGCCATCGCGGCCGGCGTTGCTCCCGGTTTCGGGGATGCCGCCGAGCGGGTGATCTACCGCTTCACCGTCCAGATGCACGAGCAGAAGCGTGTCGACGACGCGCTGTACGCCGAGGCGGTGGAATTGCTGGGCACGACAGCGGTGGTGGAACTGGTGGGCATCGTCGGCTATTACACGCTGGTGGCGATGACACTGAATGTGTTCGATATCGGCCTGCCACCGGGCGTTGCTCCCGACTTGCCGGTTTTGCCGCCGCCCAAGCCGTGAACGGCCTACAATGTGCCTGGCTGAATGGATGAACGGAGGTCGGCATGGATTTGGCCAAGTTGCAGATGTTTGTGAAGATCGCGGAGCTGGGAAGCCTGTCGAAGGCGTCGGCCCAATACGACATGGGTGCCTCGACGCTGAGCCGGCAAATGTCGGCGTTCGAGGCCGAATACAAGGGGCGCCTGTTCCTGCGCACGGGACGCGGCCTCGTCCTGACGGAACTGGGCCAGAAAATCCTGCCGCGGGCGCGCGAGCTCCTCGCCGACGCGGACCGCCTGGCCGCCGAGATCCGCGGCAGCGCCGGCGTACCGCGCGGGACGGTGCGCTTGGCGGTGGTGCCGTCGGTCACGGCGCCACTGGTGGCCCGGATCATCCTCGAAGCGCAGCGCCGCTATCCTGAGGTCACACTGCATGTCACCGAGGCGTTCAGCGGCCAGATCGAAGAATGGTTGGCGCTCGGACGTGTCGACCTCGGCTTCGTCTTGCGGCCCAGCGCCAACAGCGTCACCGAGAAGCCGCTGGCGCGTTCGCAACTGTGCGTGGTGGGCCCGGCCGGCGACAGCCTGACGGCACCTGACGAAGTCGACTTTTCGTGCCTCGACGGCCAGTCCATCCTGTTGCCTTCGCAGCCCAGCAATTTCAGATCCTTCCTCGAGCAGATAGCACGCCGTAACGGCGTCACCTTCAAGGTGGCTGCCGAGATCGATTCAGTGGCCATCATGAAGGAAGTCGTGGCCGCAGGTGTCGGATATGCTTTGCTGTCGGCATCCACCGTCCAACAGGAGGTCCAGCAACAGCGCCTGAGCATCGCACGCCTGATCAATCCGAAAGTGTCGCGCCAGGTGTACTTGAGCACCACCGCCCAGAAATCCGGCGATTTGGCGACGCGGGAAATCTCGCGCCTGATCCGGCAGGTCAGCGAGGAATTGCTGGGTGTGGTCGAGGAACCGTCGACCGGCGATGCGGCACCGGACGAGTCTGTTTCCCCGGCGGCGGAGGCATTCTACGTGCCGAATCCGGAGTAGCGGCGGCGCCTCACGTCAGTCGTTGAACAGGTTCTTGACCATCTGCCTGAGCCAGACGTTCGCCGAATCCGCATGCATCACGGTATGCCAGTGCTGCATGAGGTGGAAGGAGGGCGGCTTCAACGGGGGATCGAGAAGCCGGACCTTGGCCAGCGTGGCGAACACGTGGCCGATGTCGCGTGGGACCGTGGCGATCAGGTCCGAGCTCGAAATGATCGTCAGCAGGCTCGCGAAATGCGAGAGTTCGGCGCGCACGTCGAGCTTGATGTTCTTGCTGTTGAGGTACTGCTCGAACAGGTGGGTGCGGCCGGCCGGGCGCACGAGCGCGTGCGACTCCTGCATGAACTGGTCGACGGTCAGGGTGTCATGGATGCGCGGATGGTCGGCGCGGACCATGCAGGCAAACGTGTTCTTGAACAGCCGCTGCTGGTAGAAGCCCGGTTTGGCCAGGTCGGGGAAGTACCCGATCGCCAGGTCCGCCTGGCCGAGTTCCAGCGCCTCGCCCGCACCTTCCGAGGAGATCGCGACCGATCGGATGGCAATGTGCGGAGCGTGAGCCTGAAGATGGGCCAGGATCTTCGGCATGAACACGGTTTCGCCGATATCGGGCGTGATGACGGTGAAGACCCGGTGCGCCGTCGTCGGATCGAATGCCGGTTGCTGCAGCACTTCCAGGCGCACCATTTCCAATATTTTCTTGACCGGTTCGGACAACTGCAGCGCACGCGGCGTCGGCCGCATGCCGTGCCCGGTGCGCACGAAGAGCGGGTCGCCCAGCTGGCTGCGCATCTTGGACAGCGCGGCGCTCATGGCCGGCTGGCTCAGGTCCAGGGCGTGCCCGGCGCGCGTCACGCTCTGGTGCTGCAGCATCGCGTCGAACACCACAAGCACGTTCAGGTCGAGGTCTGCGATATTCAAAATTTGGATTCCTAAAATCGAGCAAAGCGGCTTTTCCGATTATTCCTCCAAACGTACCATGCGTCAATCGATGGGGGAAACCGGCCATGACCAACCGGTCCCGAGTCCTAAAAATACGTCGGCCGGTGCCATGTGCGCTGCGTCGTCAAGGAGACAATCAATGGCAACAAGACTAGACGTGCGCGAGGAAATCGAAGGCGCAGAGATCAGCAGCTTTCACTGGAAGCTCGGGGCCCTCATCGGCATCATCATGTTTTTCGACGGGTATGAACTCTTCAATGCGGCGTATGCGATCCCGCTCATCCTGAAATCATGGCATCCGCAGCCGTCGCAAATCGGCATGATGCTGTCGAGCGGGATCGTCGGACTGTCGATCGGCTCGGTATTGCAAGGCCTGCTGGCCGACCGGATCGGCAGGCGCAAGGTAATGCTGTGGGCGCTGTATGGCATGGGACTGGCGAGCCTGTCGCTCGCGGCTGTCGCACAAAATCCGCTGCAATTCGCCGGATTGCGCCTGTGCCTGGGTACCGCACTGGGCATGATTACGCCGCTGACGATTTCCTACATCAACGAGTGGGCGCCTCGGCGGAGCGCGAATGTCTATACCATCTGGGTGTTCCAGTTCGGATTTAGCCTCGGCGGCATCATGGCCGGTTTTGCCGGCGCTTTCCTGGCGACCTCATTCGGTTGGCAGGCAATCTATTATGCCGGTGCCATTTCGATTGCCGTTGCCGTGGCGGCCCACTGCTGGCTGCCGGAATCCGCACAATACCTGGCGGCGAAACGCGACTTCGACGGCATCGGTCGTGTCCTGGCGCAGCTTCGTCCGGCACGCAAGCACTTGTACGACGGCGCGGAATTCACGACCGCGGCAGCGCGCCGTGCGGCACCGGTCGCGACGCTGCTGCAGGCGCCGTACCGCCGCAAGACCATTGTCGCGTGGCTGTCGGGCGCGCTCAGCCTGTTCTGCGTCCATGGCCTGACCGGATGGTTGCCGACCCTGCTCGTGCAGCGTGGTGAAGCGATGTCGTCCGCCGCCACGTATGGCGCCTTGATCATGACCGCGGCCTTGTTCGGGGGCATTGGGAGCGGCACGGTAGCCGATCTCACCAGGAGCCGGGTCAAGGCCATGGTGATCTGGTGGTTCATGGCCGCGTTGGCGATGCTCGCCCTCAGCCATGCACACGGCACGGTCATGATGATGGTGTTGGTGGCAGCCGCCGGCTTCTTCGTGTTCGGCGGGCAGTCGGTGCAGAACAACTATATCGCGATGATCTACCCCACCGAGGTGCGCAGCACAGGCGTCGGACTTGCGGTTGGCATCAACCGCGTCGGCGGCATGCTCGGTCCGCTCGTCATCGGTCTGGTCAAGTCGGTCAACCCGGATCCGACCTATACCTTCTATGTGCTTGCCGCCTCCCTGCTCCTGGCATGCATGTCCTTCCTGATCGTCCGTGGCGGCGTGAAGGACGGACCCGATGGCGTCGCGGCGGCAGCCGAACCGGGCGCCTTGCAGGTATCGCTCGCCGAGGACTGAACGTCTTCGCGGTGGCGGCGCCGGCGCGAGGCCGGTGGCCGCCCGCGCACCACATTCCGATTTTATGGAGAACATTGACATGAACGAAGCTCTTGACCGGGCCTCGGGCCCGACCCTGGCCGAGGCAAACGCGATTCTTGCCGGCGCGCTAGATTCGGCGCGCGCGGACGGATTGCCGCCGGTGGCCGTGGTGGTATTGGACGCCTCGGGCCATCCGGTCGCCCTGCAGCGCGAGGATGGCGCCACCATGCTGCGCGTCGACATCGCGCTCGGCAAGGCCTACGCCGCCGCCGGCATGGGCGTGGCCAGCGGCGTCCTGCACCAGCGCGCCCAGGACAACCCGGTGTTCTTCAATGCCTTGGCGTCCTCCAGTCAGGGCCGTTTCATCCCCCAGGCCGGCGCCGTGGCGATCCGTAACGCAAACGGCACCCTGATCGGTGCGGTCGGCGCCAGCGGCGGCACCGGCGCCCAGGACGAGGCGATCTGCGCGGCCGGCGTGGCCGCAGCGGGACTGGTGTCCGCATGAGCGCCGCACCTCGGCACAAGGACGGCTGCGGCTGCGGTATCGACGTGCACGCGCACGTGATCCCGCACGACCTGCCGCGCCACCTCGGCAACGTCGTGCCCGCGTCCTGGCCGTCGATGGCGCCGGCGCACGCGTGCCATCGCCACGTGATCATCGCCGGCAAGGTGTATCGCACCGTGTCCGAGCGCGCCTGGAGCCCGACGCGGCGTATCGAGGACATGGACCCGATGGGCCTCGCCGTCCAGGCGATCTCGCCGATGCCGGAACTGCTGTCGTACTGGATGGACGGCGCCGCGGCGGCGCAGCTGCTGCGCTACATGAACGAACAAATCGCGGAGATGGCCGCGCTGTCGGGGGGGCGCCTGGTCGGCATGGGTGCCGTGCCGCTGCAGGACCTCGACCTCGCGCTGGCCGAACTCGATCACGCCGTCGACAAACTCGGCTTCAAGGCCATCGAAGTGGGCAGCAATATCAATGAAAAACCGGTGGGCGCGCCCGAATTCGCGCCGTTCTTCGCCGCCTGTGCCGAGAAAGGCGCCGCCGTGTTCGTCCATGCGCTCAAGCCCGCAGGCGCCGAGCGTCTCGTCGGTCCCGAGAAACTGCTGCCGGCCCTCGCGTACCCGACCGATGTCGGCCTCGCCGCCGCGTCCGTCCTGACGTCGAACCTGATCGGCCGCCTGCCCGCGCTGAAGATGGCGTTCAGCCATGGAGGCGGCACGCTGGCGTCGCTGCTGCCGCGCCTCGAGCAGGCGCGCCGGGTGTTTCCCGACCTGCGCGACGCGATGCCCGAAAGCCCGTCCGAGCAGGCGCGCCGGCTGTTCTACGACACGCTGGTGTTCGACGCGCCGACACTGCGGCATCTCGTCGACCGCTTCGGCGCGTCGCAGCTCATGATCGGCACCGATTACCCGTTCGCCTTCCACGACGCGCGCCCGGTCGACAGCATCGCCGCCGCGATTGCCGACGCCGACGTGCGCGCGCAACTTGTCACCCATAACGCCGCCCGTTTCCTCGGGCTCGACTAAGGAGTCATCCATGCCCGCATCCCCCGCCGGCCAACTGCGCAGCATCGCCATCGGCGTCACCGACCTCGACGCCGCCGAGCGCTTTTACAACGACACCTGGCATTTGCAGACCGTCGCCAGGACCACCGACGCCGTGTACCTGCGCGGTGCCGGCAGCTTTCATCATATTCTCGCGCTCCACAAAGACGACGCGCCGGTCGTGCGCAACGTGACGTTCAGCGTGGCCGACCGCACCGACCTCGATACGATCGCGGCGCGCGTGCCGGGCGCCGGCGGCCGGGTGCTGTCCGGTCCCGCGCCGGTCGACGAGCCGGGCGGCGGCACGGCCGTCACCATCGCCGACCCGCAGGGCCGCATCCTGCGCTTCGTGCACGGCGACGAGCGCCATACCGAACGGGCGCACCGCGACGCGCCGAGCCGCATCACGCACGTCGTGTTCAACAGCGCCGACGTGGCCGTCGCCCAGCGCTTCTTCGAGGAGGCTCTCGGGTTCCGGCTCTCCGACCGCACGAAAGTCATGGCGTTCATGCGCTGCAACCGCGACCACCACAGCATCGCGCTGGCCGACAGCGATGCCGACACGCTGAATCACATCGCCTTCGTGATGCCCGACCTGGACGCCGTCATGCGCGGCGCCGGGCGCATGAACGACGCGGGCTGGCCCATCGAATGGGGCGTGGGCCGCCACGGACCCGGCAACAACGTGTTCTCGTACTTCGTCGGCCCCGACGATTTCGTCATCGAGTACACGGCCGACGTGCTGCAGGTCGACGACACGTACAAGGTCGGCGGCCCCGCGGACTGGAAGTGGCCGCCGGGCCGGTTCGACCAGTGGGGCGTGTCGAAGCCGCCGTCGGACCGCATCAAGCAAGCCCAGAAAAAAATCCGTTTCACCGAACTGTAAGGAAGAGCAATGAAATTCGTCACCTATCGTAGCGGTACCGAAACCCGCCTGGCCGTCGTCGACGGCGAGCACATCGTCGACATCAACCGCGCGGTCCCCGACGTTCCGTCCGACGTGCGTGCCGCGCTGGCCGCCGGCATCGACCTCGTGGCAGCGGCACGGCGCGCCCTCGAAGCGGCCGGCGCCGAACGCCAGCTGCTGGCCGGCGTGGCCCTGGCCCCCGTCGTGCCGGAGCCGGGCAAGACCGTCTGCCTGGGCTTAAACTACTACGACCACGCCGCCGAGAGCGGCCGCGAGAAACCCGTCTATCCGTGGTTCTTCCTGCGCGGGACGACGTCGCTGCTGGCCCACGGCGAAGCATCGCCGCGTCCGCGCGTGTCGGAAAAATTCGACTACGAGGCCGAACTGGCCGTCGTCATCGGCAAGCGCGCCCGCCACGTCAAGCGCGAGGACGCGCTGGACTATGTGTTCGGCTACGCGTGCTTCAACGACATCTCCGTGCGCGATTATCAAAAACGCACGCCGCAGTGGACCATCGGTAAAAACTTCGACCGCACGGGCGCACTGGGCCCCGTCCTGGTGTCCGCCGACGAACTCCCGGCCGGCGGCGTGGGCCTCTCGATCCAGTCGCGCCTGAATGGCCACGTCATGCAGGATGCGAACACGAAGGACATGATCTGGGACGTGGCCGAGACGATCGCGCTGCTGACGGAATGCCTGACGCTGGAGCCGGGCGACGTGATCGCGATGGGTACCCCGGCCGGCGTCGGCCAGTCGCGCACGCCGCCCGTGTGGATGAAGGCCGGCGATACGATCGAGGTCGAGATCGAAGGCGTGGGCCTGCTGCGCAACACGATCGAGGACGAGCAGCCATGAACGGCGAGTATGACGTCGTCGTGGTCGGTTTCGGCCCCTCGGGCGCCGTCGCGGCCGCGCTGCTGGGCCAGGCCGGTATCCGTACGCTTGTCGTGGACCGCAGCCACGAGGTCTACCCGAAGCCGCGCGCCATCGCCCTCGACCACGAGATCATGCGCGTATTCCAGAACCTGGGCCTGGCGGACGCCGTCGCGCCGCACTGCGAACCGTTCACGCCCTCCGAGTACTACGGTGTCGACGGCAGCCTGATCAAGCGTCTCGCCACCGTGGAGCCGCCGTACCCGCTGGGCCACACGCCGTCGATGGTGTTCACGCAACCGCCGGTGGAGGCGGCGCTGCGCGAGCACGTGCAGGGGCTAGCGTCCGTCGACGTCGTGCTGGGCCGGCGTTTCACCGGCGTCGAGCAAGATGCCGATGGCGCCACGGTGCACTTCGACGAGGGCTCGGTGCGCGCCCGCTACGTGATCGGTTGCGACGGCGCGTCCAGTGCCGTGCGCGACGCCGTCGGCATCACGCTGGAGGACCTGGAATTCGACGAACCATGGCTCGTCGTCGACGTGCAGGTCAACGAACGTGGTCTGGCCAAGCTGCCGCAGACGAGCGTGCAGTATTGCGAGCCGGTGCGCCCATGCACCTACGTGATCGGCCCGGGCAACCACCGGCGCTGGGAAATCTCGCTGCTGCCGGGCGAGGATCCCGCGTACATGGCGAAGGAGGAGGGCGCATGGAGCGTGCTGCGGCGGTGGATCGGTCCCGAGGACGCGACGCTGTGGCGCCAGGCCAGCTACCGCTTCCACGCGCTGGTGGCGCGCGAGTGGCGCGTCGGCCGCGTGTTCATCGCGGGCGACGCCGCGCACCAGCAGCCGCCGTTCCTGGGCCAGGGTATGTGCCAGGGTGTACGCGACGTCGCGAATCTGACGTGGAAGCTGCGGGCCGTGCTCGATGGCGATGTCGATGGCGATGCGGCCGAACGGCTGCTGGACACGTACACGGAAGAGCGGCGCGAACACGTGCGCCGCCTGACCACGCGCATCAAGGAGATCGGCGCCGTCATCTGCGAGCGCGATCCGGCCGCCGCACGTGCGCGCGACGCGGATCTCATCGAGGCGGCCGGCGGGACGATCAGGACCGTGCCGCGCCAGGACATCATTCCTCCCCTGATGGAAGGCCTGCTCGCGCCGAGCGGTGGCAATGGCACAGGTTCGCTGTTCCCGCAGCCGCGCGTCGAAGGCCCGGGCGGCCCGGCGTTGCTGGACGACGTGGTTGGCACCGGCTGGCGCATCGTCACGGACCTGCGTATCGACGAATTGCCGCCGGCACTGGCTGCGCGTGCGACGTCGCTGGGCACGCTCGTCAGCGTCACGCCACGCAACGCCGGATTCGCACGCGTTGCGGGAAGCATCGAGACCCGCGAACTGGACGGCGTCGTCGCCGGCTGGCTGGCGCGGCACGGCTGCCGTGCTGCGATCGTCCGGCCGGACCATTACGTGTTCGGCGTCGCCGCCAGCGCCGGTGCGCTGTTGGAGCTGCTGGGAGGGCTGGAATACCGCCTTGCAGCGTAGGCGGCGCAGGCGGCGCGGGCCAGGGGACGGCGTCCCCGCCCGCAGCGGTCGCACGGGCAGCCGGCGACACGATAACAAGGATTCGAATATCCAAAGGAGACACATGAAAAAGACGACCATGGCAGGATTCGCGCTCGCCGCACTCTCGTCGGGCGCACAAGCCCAGACGAATGTCACGTTCTACGGCCTGATCGACCTCGCCGTGCAATCCGGACGGACCAATGGCGTGACGACGACGCGCGTCGATTCCAGCGCCGTCGCGCCGACGCGCTTCGGCTTCCAGGGCAGCGAAGACCTCGGCGGCGGCACCCAGGCCATCTTCCGCCTCGAAAGCGGATTCAATGCGGACACCGGCGCACTCGCCAACAACGGCGTGCTGTTCGGCCGCGAGGCGTGGGTCGGGCTGAAGGGCAATCTGGGGCAGGTGCAGGTCGGCGTCAACTACACGCCGCTGTTCCTCAGTTATGTGACGTATTCGCTGGGCGAGTTGAACACGCTCGGTTGGGGCAACGCCACCAACAACTTCGTGTTCGTACCGGCGGCGCGCACCGCGAACTCGATACGCTATACCTCGCCCA
This sequence comes from Massilia putida, assembly GCF_001941825.1. Classification (NCBI taxonomy): domain Bacteria; kingdom Pseudomonadati; phylum Pseudomonadota; class Betaproteobacteria; order Burkholderiales; family Oxalobacteraceae; genus Massilia; species Massilia putida. The sequence goes on along the minus strand of NZ_CP019037.1, from coordinate 402,411 downwards.
CCTTCGCCGGCCTGACGCTGCGCCTGTTCCACGGACTGGGCAACGAGAACGCCGACGGCCAGCCGCACGGGTTGGGCAAGACGAGTTCCGCCGCGCTGACTTACCGGAACGGTGCGCTCGCGGTGGACGTCGACTATTTGCAGCAGGCCTACGCGAACACGGCGGCTCTCACGGCGGCGACGCCGGCGAAGACCGGCCGCTATTGGCTGCTGGGCGCCTCGTACGATTTCGGACTCGTCAAGCCGGCCCTCATCTATCAGTCTCACTCTCGTAGCAACGATGTGGCGTCGGCGATTAACGCGAGCTTCGCCAATCCCGACAACCATTTCTACGAGCTCAATGCGCTCGTGCGGGCGACGCCGCGCGGCACGCTGCTGGTCAGCTACGGCCAGTACACGAAACGCGCGAGCAGCAGCGGCAATGCGAAGTCGTACGGCTTGCGCCACGACTACCTGCTGTCGAAACGCACGGGTCTGTACGGCGGCATTTCGCGCGTGCAGAACGAGAGCACGGCCAGCTTCACGGTCAGCTCGGCCGGCGGGCCCGGTATCGCGGTGGCCCCGGGACAGAGCATCAACAGCGTCATCTTCGGAACGATCCACCGGTTCTGAACCCCGCCATCTCCATGCCGATAGTCCGGCCCCGTTCGCCCGAACGGGGCCGTTTCATTTGGCTGTGTTCGCGATAATTGAGCAAATGGCCGCTTAACCGAGCTGAACTGCTGCGTACAGCAAGCGGGCGGGTGTCGTCAGTCGGCGCGCATCCAATAACCGCTGCCATCCCGAGTAATTGATTAGATAGCGACTCGCCACACCACGGAACCGCACCAGCCAGCTTTTGAATCGGCTGTGCCAGCTGTTCACATTTTGAATGTGGATCGCGCCGCGCGCCCGGACGCCGGCTTTCACATTCACCGCTTCATGCGTGATGCCGGCCTGCTCTGCGAAATGACGATAGGCGATGGCCCCGTCGCTGATCAGCAGAACGTCGGCGGGCAGCACGGGCGGGAGGTATCGATGCAGTTGCGCCACCGTCACCTGGCCGCGTCCCGTGTAAAAGTCGAGCGTCTGGCCGCTGCGGTCGCGCGCGACGAGCAGACAGTCGTGCTCCCGGTTGATGCCCCGCCGCTGCGCCACGCCACCGCGCCAGCGGTGTGCGGGTGAGTGCGTTATGGGTGCGCCTGCAACCGAGACAGCGGAAGCGCTGCAGTCCGCTCGCCTGGCCGCAGCGGTGCTTGCGGGCGCAACCGCAATGCGGACACGGCCGGCCCGCCGTCGCCTGTTCGATCAGGGCAATGCACTCGGACGGATGGCCGATGCTCGCGAGCCATTCTCGTAACCTGGCCAGGTCGTCTGCGGACAAAGCGACCGCCGACAACATGGCGAACAATTCGTCGAACGTCAGGCTGCGCATCGTTACTCCTCATGAGTTAACTCGACGATGCGTCTGACCTTCACAACGGGTTTCAGTTCACATAAATAACGCGAACACAGCCTTTCATTTCGATATCCCTTAGCGACTTTAACGAGACACCATGAGCTGCCATGGCGGCGTTACCGCATGCCGACGCACCGGATTTCTTGATGCCTCGAACCGTTATAAACGGTTTTTAAAAAGCCCGACGACTCTCTATGATCTCTCGCATGTATCTAACAACAAACGGAGCATGGAGACATGAAGAGCCAACGAGTATTGATCATCGGCGGTGGCATCGGCGGCATGGCCGCCGCCATCAGCCTGCGCAAACGGGGCGACCAGGTCGACCTGGTTGAGCTCGACTCCGACTGGCAGGTGTACGGCGCTGGCATCACGATCAGCGGACCGACGCTGCGCGCTTTCTCCACGCTTGGCATCATCGACCAGGTCATGGACCAGGGCTTTTGCGCAGACGGCGTGCGCCTGTGCGATGCGGATGGAACGCTCCTCACCGAATTGCCGACGCCCCGGCTGGCGGGTATCGATGTCCCGGGTGGCGGTGGCATCCTGCGTCCGGTCCTGGCCAGAATCCTGTCCCAGGCGACACTCGCATCCGGCACGTCGGTGCGCCTGGGCGTCACCTTCGTCGGCATCGAGCAGGACGAGGACGGCGTTGACGTGACGTTCACCGATGGCTCGCGTTCTCGTTACGACCTCGTGATCGGGGCCGACGGTCTCAGCTCCAAGGTGCGTCAGGCCGTGTTCCCGCACGCACCGAAGCCCGAATTCACGGGGCAGGGTTGCTGGCGCGCCCTGGTCCGGCGCCCTGCGGAGATTGACCGTCCACACATGTTCATGGGCCCGCGCGTGAAAGCCGGCGTCAACCCGGTTTCGCAGGACGAGATGTACTTGTTCTTTACCTTGCACGTGCCGGACAACACGTTCATCGATCCCAAGGAGTGGCCGCAGCGCCTGGCGACCGAGCTGGCTGGTTTCGGCGGTCCGGTCGGCGCGATCCGCGACGGCCTGAACGCGGACTCCCGCATCCTTTACCGCCCGCTGGAAACGCTCCTCATCACGTCGCCCTGGTATCAGGGGCGCGTGGTGCTGCTCGGGGACGCCGTGCATGCGACCACGCCGCACCTGGCCTCCGGTGCCGGCGCGGCCGTCGAGGACGCGCTGGTGCTGGCCGAGGAACTGGCGCGCCATCCGGCATCCCTGGCGACCGCACTCGAGGCTTACATGCAGCGCCGCCTTCCACGTGCCCGGCTGATCGTCGAAAACTCGGTGAAGCTAGGCCAGCTGGAACGCTCGCCGGACTCGCGGCAGGCGTTCTCGCAACTGATGCGCGATTCCCAGGCCGCCCTTGCCGGCCCGATCTGATCACAAGACCCAAACAAGGAGCCAATCCAATGAATATCCTCGGACCCGATACCCTGGTGTTCGGTGTCGACGATGTCGCCGCCTGCAAGCAATGCCTGAAGGACTACGGCCTGGTCGAGGTCGCGGCGTCGGACACGCATGGCGTATTCGAAGCACTCGACGGCACGTCGGTGGTCGTACGCCACGACAGCGACCCGGCCCTTCCGCCGCCGATCGGAAAATCGCCCAACATCCGCGCAGTGATCTACGGTGTGAAGGACCGCGCGACGCTTGCGCAGATCAAGGCCGAACTGTCGAAGGACCGCGACGTCCGCGAGGACGCCGACGGATCGATCCATGCCGTCGACGATATCGGCCTGGCGGTTGGCTTCCAGGTCAGCGTACGCCGTCCGTACGAGGCGCCGGCCGTGCCGGTCAACGTGCCTGGCCGTCCAGCCCAACGTCCCGTCAACCAGGTCGCGGCCGATCCCGATGCCGCGCTGCCGGTGCCGCGCAGCCTGTCGCACGTGGTGCTGTTCGTGCCCGACGTCGCTGTCGCCGAGCGTTTCTATGTCGAGCGCCTGGGCTTCCGTGTGTCGGACCGCTTCACCGGGACCGGACCGTTCCTGCGCCCGGCCGGCTGCGCCGACCACCATACGCTGTTCCTGATCCAGGCGCCCGCTTTCATGAAAGGTATCAACCACTTCACCTTTCACATGGGCAGCGTGCACGAACTTCTGCGCGCCGGCGCTGCTTTCGCCGCCAAGGGTTACAAGAGCTTCTGGGGGCCGGGCCGCCACATCTACGGCTCCAACTGGTTCTGGTACTTCAACTCGCCGCTGGGCGGCACGCTGGAGTACGACGCCGACATGGACACCCATGACGACAGCTGGACCCCGCGCGAGTGCACGGCGGCCGAGGACACGTCGCAGGTGTTCCTGTTCAGCCTGCGCGAGCCGTGGTTTCCGAGCGGCGGCAACCATTGAGTGCGGCGCCCCTGCCCGACGCGCCACAACCGCTGTGCCGCCTCGACCAGGTCCCGGACGGCACCGCGCGCGGCTTCGATCCAGGCGGTGCGGGCGAGGATACGGTCTTCGTCATCCGCCGGGGCGAGCGCGTGTATGCCTACCGGAACAGTTGCCCGCACAACGGCCGTCCCCTGGAATACATGCGGCACCGGTTCCTGACGCACGACGGGACGCAGATCATGTGCTATGCGCACGCGGCGCGCTTCGGGATCGAGGATGGGGTCTGCACCCATGGCCCCTGTCTCGGCGCGGCGCTCGACGCACTGCCGGTGCGGGTGGAGCAGGGCGAGATTTTCCTCGACCGGCGCGGTCCGGACGACTGACTGCGCGCCAACGAATACCAGCCACATACCAGCGACATCCTCACATCGAGGATTCACTTAAAACACATCACAGGTGACACCATGATCAAGTATCTGAAGAAGGGCAAGTCGGTCGAGGCCAAGGCGGAAATCAACGCGCAGGTGCGCACGACCGTCGAAAACATCATCGCCGACATCGAGGCGCGCGGCGAGCAGGCCGTACGCGAGTATTCGGAAAAATTCGACAAGTGGAATCCGCCCTCGCTGCGCCTGTCGCAGGAAGAGATCCAGGGCTGCATCGATTCGCTTAGCCCGCAGGCTCTGGAAGACATAAAGTTTGCCCAGGCCCAGATTCGCCGCTTCGCGCAGGTGCAGCTGCTGTCGCTGCGCGACGTCGAAGTCGAGACCTTGCCGGGCGTCGTCCTCGGGCACAAGAACATCCCCGTCAATTCCGTCGGCTGCTACATCCCGGGCGGTAAATATCCGTTGCTGGCGTCGGCGCACATGAGCGTGCTGACCGCGAAGGTCGCCGGCGTGAAGCGCGTGATCGCCTGCGCGCCGCCGTTCGACGGCAAGCCGTCGCCGGAAATCGTCGCCGCGATGGCGCTGGCCGGCGCCGACGAGATCTATGTGATGGGCGGGGTGCAGGGCGTGGCGGCGATGGCGATCGGTACCGAGAACATCGCGCCGGTCGACATGATCGTCGGCCCGGGTAACGCGTACGTGGCCGAAGCCAAGCGCCAGCTGTTCGGCCGCGTCGGCATCGACCTGTTCGCCGGCCCGACCGAGACCATGGTCATCTGCGACGATACCGTCGACGCCGAACTGGTCGCGGTGGACCTGCTCGGCCAGGCCGAGCACGGCCCGACATCGCCCGCGTACTGCGTGACGACGAGCCGCAAGATCGCTGAGGAATTGCCGGCCGCGATCGAACAAGTGCTGGCGCGCCTGGACACGGCGCCGGTGGCCAGCGCCTCGTGGCGTGACTACGGCGAGATCATCCTGTGCGATACCAACGAGGAGATGCTGCAGGAGTCCGAGCGCATCTGCTCCGAGCACGTGCAGGTGATGACGGAAGATCCCGACTGGTTCCTCGACCGCATGACGAGCTACGGCGGGCTGTTCCTCGGCCACCGCACGAACGTCTCCTATGGCGACAAGGTGATCGGAACCAACCATACGCTGCCGACGATGGGTGCCGGCCGCTACACGGGCGGCCTGTGGGTGGGCAAATTCATCAAGACGCACACCTACCAGCGCATCCTGACCGACGAGGCGTCGGTACAGATCGGCGAAGTGTGCTCGCGCCTGTGCGCGCTGGAGCACTTCTCGGGCCACAAGGAGCAGGCGGACATCCGCGTGCGCCGCCTGAAGAAGACGGCATGAGCACGCACGCGTTGCAAGGCAGGGTGGCGCTGGTGACCGGCGGCGCCGGCGGCATCGGCGCCGCCATCTGCCGCGAACTGGCCGCCCAGGGCGCGGCCGTCGTGGTGGGCTACAACAGCTCGGCCGACAAGGCTGCGACACTGGCGTCGCAGCTGCCGGTGGCGGCGCTGCCGCATGCGGCGCTCGCCGCGCCGGTCACCGACAGCGCGGCCCTGGCCGGCCTGGCGGACGAGATCGGGCGGCGCTACGGCCGCTGCGACATCCTCGTCAACTGCGCCGGCACGACGAGCTTCGTGCCGCACCACGACCTCGATGCGCTGGACGACGGGTTGATCGAGCGCATTCTGTCCACCAACGTGCGTGGGCCGTTCGCCGCCGTGCGCGCACTGCGCGCGCTTCTGGAGGCGAACGGGAACGGCCTGGTCGTGAACGTGTCGTCGATCGCCGCCGTCACCGCGATGGGCAGCAACGTGATGTATTGCGCGTCCAAGGCGGCCGTGGACAACATGACCAGATCGCTGGCGCGCGCGCTGGCGCCGGCGATCCGCGTGGTGTCGGTCTCGCCGGGCCTGTCGGACACGGAATTCGTCAAATCCATGGACCATGGCTGGCGCGACGAGCAGGCCGCCCGCACGCCGTTGAAACGCCTGGCCGATCCGCGCGAAGTGGCGCTGGCGGTGGTGGCCGTGGCCACGCACCTGACGTTCACCACCGGCGCCGTGATCCCGGTCGACGGCGGCCGGCCGCTCCAGTGAGCCGGACATGAACGACGACTTCGCCCCGGACCACGTCGAACTAATCGAGCTGATCCAACGAGGATCGGCATATCACCAAGGAGACAATCCATGAAACTGGCGACCCTGAGAGACGGCAGCCGCGACGGCCGCCTGCTGGTCGTATCGCGCGAGCTGCAGACGGCATGCAAGCCCGCGTGCGTGTCGACCATGCAGCAGGCGATCGACCGCTGGGACGAGGTCGAGCCCCTTCTGCAGGACATCTATGCGCAGCTCAACCGCGGCGAGGCTCCCGAGTCCTTCCGCTTCGATCCGCGCGCGGTCGCCGCGCCGTTCCCAAGGGCCTATCAGTTCATCGACGCATCGGCGTTTTTGAATCACGGCGACATCATGGAACGCGCCTACAACCTGACCGTCAAGAAGGACAAGGCGGTCCCGATCCTGATCCAGCGCCAGGCCGACGATTTCTACGGGCCCTGCGACGACTACCCGTTCCCGAGCGAAGCCGACAACGCCGACTTCGAGGGCGAGGTCGCTGTCGTGCTGGACGACGTGCCGTCCGGCACCAGGGCCGAGGACGCGCTGGGCCACGTCAAGCTGCTGATGCTGTTCAACGACGTCAGCATGCGCACCCACCTGTTCCGCGAACTGGGCATGGGCTTCGGCTTCATCCTCGCCAAGCCCGCCACCGTGTTCGCGCCCGTGGCCGTCACGCCGGACGAACTCGGCGATGCCTGGCGCGATGGCCGCGTCCATCTCGACTTGCGTGTCGAGCGCAATGGCGAATGGTTCGGCAATCCGAACGGGCGCGAGATGGACTTCAGCTTCGCCGACATCGTCGCCCACATCGCGTACAACCGCCGCCTCGGCGCCGGCACCGTGATCGGGACGGGTACGTTCTCGAACAAGGATGTCGGGAAGGTCGGATCTGCTTGCCTGGCCGAACGCCGTGCGCTCGAGACGATCGCCAACGGCGAGGCGTCGACCCCATTCCTGCGTTACGGGGAGCGCCTGCGTTTCGACATGCTCGACGGCGCCGGCCAGTCCGTGTTCGGCGCCATCGACCACCGCTTCGTGCCCGCCGCGCGCAAGGAGGTCCAATGAGAGTCCTCGTGACCGGCGCCAACGGCTTCGTCGGCAAGGCCCTCGTCGACCGTCTGCTGGCGACGGGCGCCGGCGGCCGGGCCGTCGAGTCCCTGAGCCTGATGGACATTGCCTTCGACGCCCAGGCGAAGGACCAGCGCGTGCGCCGGTTCGAAGGCAGCATCGCCGCCGAAGGGATGCTCGACGACCTGTTCGCCCAGCCGTACGACGTGATCTTCCACCTGGCCAGCGTCCCCGGCGGCGCGGCCGAGCGCAACTTCGAGCTCGGGCTCGAGGTGAACCTGCAGGGCACCCTGGCGTTGCTCGAGCGTAGCCGGCGCCAGGTGCAGGCACCGGTGTTCGTGTTCGCCAGCACCATCGCCGTGTATGGCCGGATGGGGGCGAAGGTCGATGATGCGACGCCGCTCGCACCGCAGCTGAGCTATGGCGCGCACAAGCTGGCCGGCGAGATCCTCGTGAAGGACTACAGCCGGCGCGGCTGGGTCGACGGCCGCATCCTGCGCCTGCCCGGCATCGTGGCGCGTCCCCCGGTGCCGAACGGCCTGCTTTCTTCGTTCATGAGCGACATCTTCTGGCGCCTGTCCGCCGGCGAACGCTTCACCTGCCCGGTGTCGCCGCAGGGCGTGGCATGGTGGATGTCGGTCGCCTGCTGCGTCGACAACTTCCTCCACGCAGCCGCGCTGGCGCCCGGGCAGGTCCTGGGCCGCCGGGAATTCACGCTGCCGGTGCTGCGCCTGACGATCGCGGAACTGGTGGACGGCCTGGCGGAGATGTATGGCGCCGACCGCCGCGGTCTCGTCACGTACGCGCCGAACCCCGAGCTGGAGGCCGCGTTCGCAAGCCAGCCGCCACTGGACGCCCGTACCGCCGAGGGGCTTGGCTTCCGTCACGACGGCTCGATCGGGGAACTGATCCGCAACGCATTGCAACGAACTCAATAGGAAGAATCAAACATGTCGATGTTCCAATATTTTCCCACGAATTACGTCTGGAGCCTGGCCGTCAACGCGGCGCTGGAAAGCGGTGGCAGGATCGGCGAGATCGACGAAGTCTGCCGCCCGCTGCGCGACCTCGCCACGCAGGGCGACGATCCCGGTACCGAAGCCTTCTTCCAGGCCTGGGTCGCCATGGGCGACAAGCTCGTCGACCTGGCGCAGGAAGACAAGGCGCTCGGGCGCCGCTACAGCGCCGGCGAAAAGCTCGACCGCGCGGTCCAGTATTTCGCCTGCGCGGAACGCATGCAGGCGCACGGCTTCGCGCCGCGCAAGGTGCTGTACCAGCGCTACGTCGCGCTATTCCAGGAAGCGCAGGAACTGATGGGCGTACGTTGCGAGCGCGTCGAGATCCCGTACGGCGACGCCAACCTTGCGGGGATCCTGTTCCATGCCGAGGGCGTCGCGCCGGACGCACGCCAGCCGGTCATGCTGTGCGTGAATGGCCTGGACAGCACGAAGGAAATGCTGGCACGCACGCAGATCACGAAGCAGTTGACCCAGCGCGGCATCGCCTGCCTGTACCTCGACCAGCCGGGCACCGGCGAGGCGCTGCGCCTGCACGCCATGCCGGCGCTCGTGAACAGCGAGGCCTGGGCGGGCAAGGTGGTCGACTACCTCGAGACGCGCGCCGACGTCGACCCCGGGCGCATCGGCATGATGGGTGTGTCGCTGGGCGGCTACTACACGCCGCGCGCGGTCGCCTTCGAGCCGCGTTTCGCACTTGGCGCCGTGTGGGGCGCCAACCACAACTGGGGCGAGATGCAGAAGCGTCGTCTCAAGCGAGAGGGCGAGAACCCTGTGCCGCATTACTGGGAACACGTGCGCTGGGTATGGGGTGCGAACGACATGGACGCGTTCATGGCCAAGGCCGAGCAGATACACCTGAACGGGATCCTGGACCGCGTGCAGGTGCCGTTCCTCGTCACGCACGGCGAGCAGGACCGCCAGATCCCGGTGGAATACGCGTACCAGACCTATGACCAGCTGGTGAATAGCCCGAAGCGCGAGCTGAAGATCTTCACGGATCGCGAAGGCGGCGTCCACCATGTCAGCCTCGACAACATGGCGAACGCCGGCGCGTTCATCGCGGACTGGATCGCGGAAAACCTGGGCGGCCGCGTCGGCGCAGAGTCCCGATGAGCGCCGACGATAAGCGGCGCCCAAATGCGCTCGACTTTTACCGTGCGACCGCTGGTGCGGCCGTTTAACAGGAGGGAATATGGTATTGGAAAGTGCAGACATCCTCGTAAAACCCGGCATGGAAGCCGTATTCGAAGCGGGCGTGGCGCAGGCGGCGCCGCTGTTCCGGCGCGCGCGCGGCTGCCTCTCCATGGTCTTGCAGCGCGGGATCGAAAACCGGCGCGCATACCGCTTGCTGGTGCGTTGGGAATCCCTGGAGGACCACACCGTGCATTTCCGGTCGAGCGAAGACTTCCAGGCGTGGCGCGCCCTGGTCGGTCATTGCTTCGACGGGCTCCCGGTCGTGACGCATCTGGAAACGGTCGTCAATGCCTTTTGAACAGTGATCGATTGATGTACCGATTTTCTTGATAGTTCAAACCGGAACAAACGGTTTTCAATGCGTGTGTCTCATGTCTATCATGGGATAACAAAAGGACTCCCACACGGAGCCAAAAGACCAACAAGGAGACATCGTCATGACCCCGTACCGCACCGACCCGGCGCAACCCGCCACCTTCGCTTTCCGGCCCGTGGCCGCACGATAGCGCCGGCTGACGGTGGCGCGACGCCCCTCCGTCAGCCGTCACGCAGTCCACCCGCTTCATAGATCGCCGCATGCGGCAAGCATGCGTTCGTCCGGTCGCGCCGACATCGGCGGCGCGCCGGGCCTGACACAAGAAGGCTGGTCATCCAGCCCACCTAAGGAGACATAGATGCAAAGCACCCGCGATTCATCCGATGCAGGCATGTCCAAGGCGCCGAAGGCGCGCTTGCTGACGGTCCTGCTGGCCCATCTGTTCATCGTGCCGGCCGTCCACGCGTCGGAGCTGGACAGCGGCAATCCCGATCTCAAGCTGCGCTGGGATAACACAGTGAAGTACAGCACGGGCGTGCGCGCGAAGAACGCGTCGGACGCGCTGAAGGTCGATCCCAACCAGGACGACGGGGACCGCAATTTCGACCGCGGATTCATCTCGAACCGTGTCGACCTGCTGTCCGAGTTCGACGCGAGCTACAGGCAGTTCGGCGTGCGGGTCAGTGGCGCGGCATGGTATGACTTCGCCTACAACACGTCGAACGACAACGACAGCGCGCCAGGCACCGTGAACGCCTTCGGTGTCGCGCATGACCGTTTTCCGAGCCAGACCCGGAAGTACAACGGGCGCGATGCTGAGATCCTCGATGCGTTTGTGTCCGGCCGCTTCGAACCGGCGGGCACACCGGTCACGTTCCGCCTCGGACGCCATGCGCTGATCTGGGGCGAGAGCGTGTTCTTCGGCGGGAACGGCATCGCAGCGGGCCAGGCGCCGATCGACGTCAACAAGGCGTTGTCGGTGCCGAATCTGCGCTTCAACGAATTGATCCGCCCCGACAACCAGGTGTCGGGCCAGATCCAGCTCACGCCGAACCTGGCGGTGGCCGGTTACTACAAGCTCGGCTGGGAAGAAAACCGCCTGCCGGGCCTCGGCAGCTATTTTTCCGGGATGGCGCCCGACTTCACGCTGCCCGGGTCCGACATGCTGTACGTGCCGGGTGCCGGCACGTCGATCTTCTTCCGCCGCGCGGCCGACATGAAGGGCGGTCGCTCGGGGCAGGGCGGCCTGCAGTTGAAATACCGGCTCGGGGACAGCGATCTCGATCTCGGCTTCTACGCCCTGCAGTACAACGACCGCAACTTCCAGGTCCTGGTCAAGCCGGGCTCGTTCAGCACGCCGCCGGTGGCGCCGAATCAGATCGGCGAGTACCAGCTCGCCTACCACGAGCATACCCGTACGTATGGCGTCAGTGCGAGCACGTCGGTCGGCAACGTGAACTTCGCGGGCGAGGTCTCCGTGCACCGCAACCTGGCGTTGCAGAGCGTCGCCCAGGTGGACCTGGCGGGCACCAGCGACAACAACCACAATCCGCTGTACGCCGTCGGCAACTCGCTGCAGGCCCAGTTCTCGTGGATCGCGTCGCTGGGTCCCAGCTTCATCGCCAGCGAGGCGAGCTGGGTCGGCGAGGTCGCGTGGAATCGCCGCACGAGCATCACGAAGAACGCCGGCGCGCTCGACCCGAACACGACGCGCAACGCGTGGTCGCTGCGCACTATCTACGAGCCCTCGTACCGCCAGGCCTGGCCCGGCATCGACATCAGCGTGCCGGTCGGTCTCGGCTACACCCCGAGCGGCAGGTCGTCGGTGGTGGGCGGCTTCGGCGTGTCGCACGGCGGCGACGTCAGCGTCGGCATCAACGGCGCCTACCTGGACACCTGGCGCATCGGCATCAACTACACGCATTACTTCGGACCGGAAGGCACGTTCCTGGTGCCGATTTCGCTGGCCAACCAGACCTTCAAGCAAAGCCTGAAGGACCGCGACTTCGTATCGCTGTCCGTGCGCCGCACCTTCTAACATCGAGGAGACAACTATGATTCGACCACACAAGACCGCGCTGGCGACCCTGTGCAGCCTGCTGGTGCTGGGCGCAGCCGCCCACGCGGCCATGCCCGATGAGGCGGCGCAGCTCAAGACCACGCTGACCCCGCTCGGCGGCGAGCGTGCCGGCAACAAGGACGGCACCATCCCCGCCTGGGACGGCGGCTATACGAAGGCCATTCCCGGCTTCGCCAACGGCGGCAAGCGCGGCGACCCGTTCGCGAACGAAAAGCCGCTGTACACCATCACGGCTAAGAACGCGGCCCAGTACGCGGACAAGCTGACCGACGGCGTCAAGGCCATGCTGAAGAAGCACCCGGACACGTTCCGCCTCGACGTGTATCCGACCCACCGCACGGCGGCCGCTCCGCAGTGGGTGTACGACAACACGTTCAAGAACGCCACCAGCGGCAAGCTGAACGGCATGGTACCGGAAGGCGTCTATGGCGGCGTTCCGTTCCCGATCCCGAAGAACGGCGCCGAAGCGATGTGGAACCACCTGCTGCGCTGGCGCGGCAGCGACTGGCACGCGGACTTCCGCGGCATCCAGGTGACCGCCGACGGCAAGCAGGTCACGACCGTCGACGGCCGCGGCGACTTCCAGATGCCGTACTACTTCAAGGACGGCAGCGCGGGCAACTACAACGGCGAATACTGGCTGATCCGCCTCGTCAATGCCGGCCCGCCGATCCGCGCCGGCGAAGCGATCGTCGGTCGCGAGAACCTGAACCCCGAGCGCACCCAGGCATGGGTCTACCTGACCGGCCAGCGCCGCGTACGCAAGCTGCCGATCGCCTGCTGCGACACGCCGACCCCGGCGACGGCCGGGATCATGTCGTTCGACGAGGTGGACGTCTTCAACGGCCGATTGGACCGGTTCGACTGGAAGCTGGTCGGCAAGAAGGAGATCTACATCCCCTACAACAGCAACAAGATGCTGCAGCCGAAGATCGCGGACCTGATCGGCGAGCACCACCTGAACCCGGACTACGTCCGCTGGGAGCTGCACCGCGTGTGGGTGGTCGAGGCCAACCTGGCGCCGGGCAAGCGCCACCAGGCGCCCAAGGGCCGCTACTACCTGGACGAGGATACCTGGGCGGCGGTACTGGGCGACCGCTGGGATGCCAACGGCCAGCTGTGGAAGACCATGTTCGCGAACCCGATCGTGATGCCCGACCTGCCGGCCACGGCGCCGCCGCAGGAATTCGGCTTCTACGACCTGGTTTCGGGTGCGTGGTACGTGAACGGCGTGCTGAACGAGAAGGCCGAGCAGTACAAGATCATGCCTCGCTACGGCAATACGGTGTTCACGCCGGAAGCGATGGCTGGGGAAGGTCAGCGCTGAGCATGTCGGCACGGTGGTTATCGCGGAGCGAATCATGAAGTTCAAGTATGTTGTTTCGATGCTGGCGGTGGCCGGCACGCTGGCGGCCGGTGCCGCCCACGCGGCGGTCCCGGTCGCGGATCCGTTGACGCGGCCCGCGACGATGGTGCGGCAGCCCGGCCGGGTCTTCCTGGCGGGGCTGGCGCACGCCGGCAAGCGTCTGGTGGCGGTAGGCGAGCACGGCGTCGTCGCGCTGTCCGACGACGGCGGCAAGTCCTGGCGCCAGGCCAGGGTGCCGACCAGCGTCACGCTGACGGCGGTCCAGTTCCCAACCCCACGGCAGGGATGGGCCACCGGACACTACGGGGTGGTCCTGCACAGCGCAGACGGCGGCGAGACCTGGTCGCGCCAGCTGGACGGCGTGCAGGCGGCGCAACTCGCGCTGCGCGACGCCCAGGCCGAGACCGGGGCGCCCCGTGCGGCGCGCGACCTGGCCGACGCCCAGCGCCTGGTCCGGGACGGACCGGACAAGCCCTTCCTGGCGCTGCATTTCGGCGACGCGCTCAACGGGATCGTCGTCGGCGCCTACAACCTGGCGTTCCGTACCCGCGACGGCGGCAAGACGTGGACGTCGCTGATGGGCCGGCTCGACAACCCGAAGGGCAACCACCTGTATGCCGTGCGATCGACGGGCGACGTCGTCTACATCGCGGGCGAGCAGGGACTGCTGCTGCGCGCCACGGACGGCGGGCTGCATTTCGAACGCCTCGACACGGGCTACAAGGGGAGCTTCTTCGCCCTGTGCCTCCCCGGCGCGGACGAAGTCGTGGTGGGCGGCCTGCGCGGCAACGCATATCGCTCCCGCGACCGCGGCGCGAGCTGGAACAAGCTCGAATCGCCCACGCCGGCGGCGATCACCGCCATCGGGGTCCGTGGCGCCGACGGCATCGTGGCGGTCAACCAGGCGGGCCAGGTGCTCGCCGCCGGACCCGGCGCCACCGCGCTGGTCCCCTTGAACGTTCCGGCCCTGCCGCCGCTGAACGACCTGCTGGTCGACGCCGACGGCAGCATAATCGCCGCCAGTGTCTTTGGCGTGCTGCGCCTGCCGGCCGTCGCGCCATCCGCCGCTCCCACCGTTTCCATGGCCGCAAAATGATGCCGACAACCTCTACCGACCGCAACGCGCCGACCGATCTGGCGCGTTTCGACCCGCAGTCCGGTTCGTTACTCGAACGCCTGTTGTTCAACCATCGCCTGGTCGTCATCGTGCTGTGCGCCGTGATCACCGGCATCCTCGGTTTCCAGGCCAGCAAGCTGCGCCTGAACGCGAGCTTCGAAAAAACCATTCCGACCGGTCACCCGTACATCGCCAACTACCTGAAATACCAGAAGGAGTTGAGCGGTCTCGGCAACGCCGTGCGCATCGTGGTCGAGAACCCCGCGGGCACTATCTACGACGCCCGTTACCTCGCGACGCTGGCGAAGATCAACGACGAGGTGTTCCTGCTGCCGGGTGTCGACCGGCCGTTCATGAAGTCCCTGTGGACGCCGAACACGCGCTGGACCGGCGTGACGGAGGAAGGACTCGAAGGCGGTCCGGTGATCCCCGAAGACTACGACGGGAGCGCTCCCGGCCTGCGCAAGCTCGAAGCGAACGTCGCGCGCTCCAACGAGATCGGCCAGACCGTGGCGCTCGACGGCCGCTCCAGCGTGATCTACGTGCCGCTGATGGCCGTCGACGCGCATGGCAGGGCGCTCGACTACCGGGTCTTGTCCGCCGCGCTGGAAACGATCCGCGCCAGGTACGAGACGCAGGGCGTACGCATCCACGTGACGGGCTTCGCCAAGATCGTCGGCGACCTGATCGACGGCCTGCGCCAGGTGCTGCTGTTCTTCGGCATCGCGATCGCGATCGCGGCCGCCATGGTCTACTGGTTCACCCGCTGCGTGCGCTCGACCGTGCTGGTCGTCGTGAGTTCGCTGATCGCCGTCGTCTGGCAGCTCGGGCTGTTGCCCACGCTGGGCTATGCGCTGGACCCTTATTCGATGCTGGTACCGTTCCTCATCTTCGCGATCGGGATGAGCCACGGCGCGCAGAAGATGAACGGCATCATGCAGGACATCGGGCGCGGCGCCCACAAGCTCGTGGCGGCGCGCTTTACCTTCCGGCGCCTGTTCCTCGCCGGCCTGACCGCACTGCTGGCCGACGCCGTCGGCTTCGCCGTCCTGCTGGTGATCGACATCCGGGTCATCAAGGAACTGGCGGTCGCCGCCAGCATCGGGGTTGCCGCGCTGATCTTCACGAACCTGATCCTGTTGCCGATCCTGCTGTCGTACACCGGCGTCAGCCAACGCGCCGCCGAGCGCAGCCTGCGCGCCGAGGCAGCCGAGGCGTCCGGCGCCGACAAGGAGCGCCTGTGGCGCGTCCTCGACCTGTTTACGCGCAAGTCGTACGCGACGCTGGCGGTGCTGTGCGCCTGCGTCGTCGCCGCTGCCGGCCTGGCGGTGAGCCACCATCTGAAGATCGGCGACCTCGATCCGGGTGCGCCGGAACTCCGTCCGGATTCGCGCTACAACCGCGACGTGGCATACATGAACCAGCACTACGGCGCCAGCAGCGACGTCTACGCCGTCCTGGTCAAGACGCCCGACAACGGCGGCTGCTCGAGCTACGACGTGCTGAAGCGCGTCGACGCCCTCGAGTGGGAATTGCGCCAGCTCGACGGCGTGGAGTCGGTCAACACGCTGGCGTTGTTGAACCGGCGCATGCTGAGTGGCCTGAACGAGGCCAGCCCGAAGTGGTATGAGCTCGTGAAGAACCAGGACATGCTCAATACGGTGACGGCGGGCGCGCCGCGCGGCCTGTACAACGAATCCTGCGGCCTCCTGACCCTGTACGTGTACCTGAAGGATCACCGGGCCGACACCCTGGCGCGCGTCGTCGCGCACGTCGAGGGCTTCGCCGCGGCCAACAACAGCCCGGACGTCCAGTTCCTGCAAGCCGCGGGCAGCGCGGGTATCGAGGCCGCCACGAACATCGTCGTCAAGCGCTCGTGGTACGAAATGCTGTTCCTGGTGTATGGCGCCGTCGTCGTCCTGTGCTTCGTCACCTTCCGCTCCTGGCGCGCCGTCGTGGTGGCGATCCTGCCGCTGATGCTGACGTCGGTGCTGGCCGAGGCATTGATGGTGTGCCTGGGCATCGGTGTCAAGGTCGCCACGCTGCCCGTGATCGCGCTCGGTGTCGGCATCGGCATCGACTACGCGCTCTACATCCTGAGCGTCATGCTGGCGCGCATGCGTGACGGAATGAGCCTGTCGGAAGCCTATTACCGGGCCCTGCTGTTCACGGGCAAGGTCGTCATGCTCACCGGCGTCACGCTTGCCGTCGGTGTTGCGACATGGGCTTTCTCGCCCATCAAGTTCCAGGCCGACATGGGCATTCTGCTAGCCTTCATGTTCCTGCTGAACATGCTCGGCGCGCTGATCCTGCTGCCCGCGCTGGGACACTTCCTGCTGCGCCCGCGCATGGCCGCGCGGCACGCGCCGCCGGCGTGCACGGCCGACGGTGCGCCGGTCGCGGCCGGCACGCCGATGCCGGATTGATGTGCAGTACCCACTGGAGAAATCTATGAGCAGCAACCAAGCCACTCGTGGCACATTCGCCCTGATGCTGGCCCATGTGGCCGGCCTGATCGACCTCGTGGCCTTGCCGCTCTGGGTCGGCACCCTGGTCCAGCATTACGGACTCGATTTCGAGCACGCGGGCCTGACCGTCACCCTGTTCCTGCTTGGCGCGGTCGGCGCCAGCGTCTGGTCCGCGCCACGCTTCGACCGCGTTCCGCGTCGCCTCTGCGCGGCCGGCGGCTTCGCGGTGTCGGCGGCGGGGCTGCTGATGGCGTCACGGGCGACCGCATGGCCGGCACTGGTTGCCCTGCACATCGTCGCCGGGATCGGGACCGGCTGCGGCCTGTCGATGGCCCACGGTGCCATGGGACGGTCGGGCAATCCCCACCGCCTGTTCGCGCTGGCCGGCACCGCGCTCGGCGTATTTGCGGTCGTGTTCTATGCGCTCGTGCCCCGACTGATGGCCACCGCCGGCAGTCCCAGCCTGTTCGTCGTGATGGCGGGGCTGATGGCGAGCGCGGCGCTGGCATCGCTTGGCTTTCCCGCCGACCAGGCCAGCGGCGCCGGCGCCACGCGGCCGTCCGAGCCCGTGCGCGTTCCGCGGGCCGTGTGGCTGCTGGTGACGGGCGTCGCCTGCCTGGCGCTGAACCAGTCGATCATTTTCAGCTTCCTCGAGCGCATCGGGATGGCGCGTGGATTCGGGCTCGACCATGTAAACAGCCTGCTGGCGGCAATCGGCATCGTGAACCTGTTTCCTGCGCCGCTTTCCGGCTTCCTGCAGAAGCGCCTGCCGCAGGTCGGCGTGGCGATCGGCGCGACGTTGGTACAGGTTGGACTGGCGTTCACGATTTCCAGTTCGTCGAGTTTCGCCCCCTACGCCATGGCGGCGAGCTTCTACGCGTTCGTGATCATCTTCGCCCATCCCTTCGTGTTCGGGCTGACGGCGCGCCTGGATCCCAGCGGGCGCACCAATGCGTTGACCCCCGCGATGCTGATGATCGGTTCCGCGCTGGCCCCGGCGATCGCGGGCATCGTCGCCCAGCGCTTCGGCTTCGCGGGCCTCGGCATGGCGGTCGCCGGGTTCGGCGCCATCGGCGTGACGTGTTTCGCCCTGCTGGGCCGCGGCATGAAGCGCAGCCGGGCAGGCCAGGCGCCGTTGACTGCGGCGCCCGCCGCGGACTGAAGTCAACCGTGGATCGTCGCGCTGTGCTCGCGCAGCACCGAACGCATCCACGCCATGCCCGGATCGCTGTCCGCAAAGCGGTTCCACTGCAGGCCTGTGGAAATGGTGGGCAGCTCGAAGAGGTGGTCGACCACGCGGATCGGCAGCATCGTCGCGTAATAGTCCGCCAGCGTGCGCTGGATGGTCGCGATCCGGTTGGTGCCGACGATGGCCTGGGGCACGGCATAAAAGCCCATCGTGATCATCTCGATCCGGCGCTCGTTGCCGAAGCGCTTGAAGAACCATTCGTCGATGGAAGGCGTGCGGTTGTTGCCGAAGCGCGTGAGCACATGGCCCATGCGCATGAACTGCTCCAGGTCGATCGTGTCGCCGACCAGTTCGTTGTCCGTGGCGACGATGCAGACGAAGCTGTCATCGAACAAGGGTTCGCTGGGGTGGTCGGACGACAGGTAGGCCTGCGGCATGATCAGGAAGTCGGTCTCGCCGCGCGCGAGCGACTCCCACGGTACGGACGAATGCGGCAATACATCGAGCGTAACGTGCGGCGCGATTCGGCTCAGCGCCGGGGCGACCTTCGAGATCAGGACGGTGCTGATGTAGTCGCTCATCATCAGCGTGAACGAGCGGACGGCCGCGCCGGGATCGAAACTCGGCTTCGTATTCACCATCGCCTCCGCCTGCAGCAGCATGTTGCGGGCGGGGCCGACAAGGCTTTCGCCGAGCGGTGTCGGAACCATCTTCCGGCCGACCTGGATCAGCAGCTCGTCGTTGAAATAGTCGCGCAGCCGCCCGAGCGCGTCGCTGAGGGTGGTCTGGCTGATGTTCAGCCGCTGGCCCGCCCTGGTGACGCTGCGCTCCGCGAGCAGGGCGTCCAGGGCCACGACCAGGTTGAGATCGAGTCGTTTGAATCGCATGAGGTCTCCATTGTTTTACCGATTTTTTTGATAGTTTAAAACGATATAAACGGTTTTCCATAGGTTTTTTTCTTGCTTATGATCGTTCGACGAGCAAAGTGTTTTATCCGGACCGCATGCGCACCCTGTCGCAAGTCGGCAGAACGTGCGGACTACTCACTCAACTATTTGACAAAGAAGCAATAATGACGACAAATCCACTCAAGGGCTGGCAGGTCGACCGGGCACGGATCCGTACGGTTGGCCAGGATCTTCAGCGTCCGGAATGCATCCTTGCCCAGCGTGACGGCAGCCTGCTGGTCGCGGACGCGCGCGGCGGCGTGATGCGTATCGATGCCGACGGCACGCAGCGGCTGATCGTGCCGACACGGTCGGGCGACGCCGACACGCAACAAGGCTTCGAAGACCGGTATGTCATGGCCAAAGGCTCGCTGCCGAACGGGCTGGCGCTGTTGGAAAACGGCGACATCGTCATCGCCAACTGGGGCACCGACAGCGTCGAGTTGCTGACGCGCGAAGGGACGCTGCGCACGCTGTATTCGGAAATCGACGGCCGCCCGATTGGCAAGGCCAACTTTGTCGCGCGCGACTCGAAAGGACGCGTATGGCTCACCGTCACGACCCGCATGGTGCCCTGGACGGATTCGATCAACGCGGGCGTGCTGGACGGCTATATCGCGCTGATGGACGACAAGGGGATCCGCATTGTCGCCGAGGGCTTCGGCGGCACCAACGAGATCCGCTTCGACGCGAAGGAGGAGTGGCTGTATGTCGTCGAGAGCAACGCCCGCCGCATCTCGCGCCTGCGCGTTGCAGACGATGGTTCGCTGTACGGCCGCGAAATCTACGGTCCGTCGCAACTGGATGGATTCCCTGACGGCTTCGCCTTCGACGCCGCCGGCAACTTGTGGATTACGCTCATCATGAGCGACAAGCTGATCGCACTGACCCCCGACGGCGACGTGCTGACCCTGCTGGACGACGGGAACCCCGAGGCCACGGCCACCCTCAACCGCCATTACGCGGACAAGACCCTGACGCCGGAAATCATGCAGGCCGCGAAGGGCACGCTGGCGCCCTGGATGGCGAGCCTGACGTTCGGCGGCCCCGACCTGCGCACCGTGTACCTCGGCAGCTTGATGGGAAACACCATCCCGTATTTCCGGTCTCCGGTGCCAGGCCTTGCCCTGATTCACTGGTAAGCCGCCGGGCCCGCGTGCGCGTGGGCCCGTCCGGCGGATACGCCGCACGAAGACGGCGCCGTCGCATCGACCACAACGGAGACTCATGAACATCCATCTTTCCATCAAGGCCCGCCTGCTGGGCGGCTTGGCCATCCTTTCCATCCTTTCCGGCGTCGCGGGCGTCGGCAGCATGGTCAGCTTCACCGTCACCAAGGGATCCGTGGATACCCTCTACCAGCAAGGGTTCCAGGCGGTTCGGCTGGTGGGCCGCATGAAAATGGACCTCTTGGCCGCACGCGATCTGGCCTCTTCGGCTGGCGAAGCGCCGGCGATCGCAAGGCGGATGCAGGACCTGGCGCAGGCCTGGGCCGCCTATACCAAACTGCTGCAGAGCGACGACGCCAGGAGCGCGAACGCAACGTTCCACGCCGCGTGGACGAAGCTTGCCTTGGACGCGAAGTCGCTGCAGAGCGGTGCGGATGCCGCAGCCTTTCAGGACACGCTGGCGCAGGCGATCGGCGGCGCCGAACGCCTGGAGGTCGCGCAAGGCAGGCGAGTGGAGATCGCGTACGCGAAGGCTCAGGAGGACTATGCATTCTCGATTCAGTGCGCCTCGATCATCATGGTATTCAGCCTATTGACGGCCGGCGCCGTCGGCGTGTCGCTGGTGACGTCGATTTCCAGCCCGCTGCGCAAGATGATCGCGGCGATGAAGGCCGTCGCTGCGGGCGACCTGACCCAGCCGATCGACGTCGCATCGAGGGACGAGATCGGGCAGATCGCGGCGGCGCTCAAGCACATGCAGGAGGGCATCGGAAAACTCGTCGCCGATGTCAGGCATACGACCGAGGTGCTGCTGCCCCTGGCCGAGGAAATCGCCCAGGGCAGTGCTGCGCTCGCGGCCCGAAACGAGGCACAGGTGGGCTCGCTGTCGCGGACCGCGGCCTCCATGGAAGCGTTGACGGCAGCCGTGCAGCAGAACGCCGAGAATGCGGGGCGGGCCGACACGCTTGTCAGTCACGCCGCCGACGTGGCTGCACGCGGCGGTACGGCGGTGCACGAGGTGGTAACGACGATGGGCGAGATCGGCGCCGCGTCGACCAGGATCGTCGACATCATTGCCGTCATCGACGGCATCTCGTTCCAGACCAACTTGCTGGCCCTGAACGCCTCCGTGGAAGCGGCGCGCGCCGGCGAGCAGGGCAGGGGGTTCGCCGTGGTGGCCGCCGAGGTGCGCAACCTCGCGCAGCGCTCGGCGCTAGCGGCGAGGGAAATCAAGGCATTGATCGGCGAATCGGCCGCCAAGGTGGACGACGGCCAGCGCCTGGTCGGCGAAGCCGGCGCGACGATCGGCGAGGTGGTGGACGGCGTACGGCGCGTGACCGGCATGGTCGGCGATATCTCGGCGGCCAGCGCCGAGCAAACGCGCGGCATCGAGCAAATCGGCGAAGCGATCCTCTCCATGGACGGGGCGACTCGCCAAAACGCGGCCATGGTCCAGCAGGCCAGCGCGACTGCGGAAGCTATGCGCGAGCAGGCCCGCAAGCTGTCTCACATGGTGGCCCGCTTCAAGCTCGAACCGGGCCCGGACGGGGCCGTTCCCGAAGGGCATGCCGACCGCGTCGCGCGGGCTGAAGTCGTCTACGAACTGACGCAAGCATGAGCGCATGGCCCTTTTGATATTCCGGTCTTTAGGACAAATATGATTCCGGTCAGGGTTGCGCGATGATGATGTGCGGCCTCCAGCCTTTCCGCGCTGGGTGACGGGCCGGAAGATTCGCTGCTTTTAGCGACCAAAGGACTTCGGGCAGAAGTGCGTGGGCCGTAGCGTCAGTTCTTCTGCGAACACGGCCGCTATTTTTGTGCCAGGACTATAGTCGTGTACGTCCGCTTGGACTACCTCCAGCGCCAGGTGGACAGTGCGGCGAAGCCGGTCCTTAATGGCTGCCCAGTCCCGACCAGTTTACACCTTGTTGCTCTCGTTCCAGCACATCCCTTTTAGTCTTTCATCTTTGATCTTTGATCCACCGCTCATTCGTCTTTAAACCGACCTCGGCACACAAAATTCCTGACACCTCCATCACGCCGGGAACCTGAGGCGGTGGAGCGTACGCGATTTCGCTAAAGATGCCGAACCCTGTTCATCGGCAAAGCCGAATACGATCTACACCGAGTTCTCGGCACAACTCGTGTTCACGTTGCGTCAGCCATGCTTTAGCCTGATCGCGGCTACCTTCGATACCCGATTCATTCATTGCTCTTTTCGCAAGCCGAGCCCGTTCGCTTCTGTCATCGGTAAAAAAACAGTAAAGCCAGGCTTGATTGCGAAAGAAGCGGGTCACCACCCCCACCAGCTGCTCGGCCTGTACCAGCGCAGGCTCGCATTGTTCAATGTGGTAACCGAGCTTTGCCTTGATTGCCCGGTTCACCCGAGTGGAAGTTCTCGCCTCGACGAAGGCAGCCTTGATATGTTCCATTTCAACAGTAAGCCGCAGGAACTGCTGATAGTCGATTGCTGAAAGCCCATCAAGGACGCCAAGCGTATGTTTGATGATGCTGGTCTCAGGGGTATTTTTCCCCGACTTCTGGTCGTACCGAACTTTGACTCCTTCGATGACGACGCTGGCATTACCGGTCTTCGCCATGTTCACGATTCTCCGGCGGAACTCGTGTCCGACACTGCTCAGGAACTCGTCGAGCTGCATACGTGCTTGCCTGACCCGAACGATGGCTGCGCGCAACTCGTTCTCAAAATGCGTGCTTTGTTCGACCAGGCTTCGAACTTTATCCGCTCGTTCCTTCTCGCGCCTGGCGTTCATGGCAAGGCTGATGTCTTTAAACACTGTGCTGTCAGCGCCGAACTTATCGTTCGCACAATCCGCGCCCAAGATGGTAACCGTGCCGTCTTTTAGTTTTGCAACCCAAACATGGTTGTGCGGCGTGCCACACAAGGTGCCGCTTGCGCGTTGAACACAGCAGCATTGCTTTTCAACGAAGTGGTACCACCCGAGGATCTGCCGGTAGTTCTCATGGGTCAGCGGATTGTTGGGGCGGTACTCCGGCAGCGAGGTAATCTGCTCAAAGCTTTCGAAGTTGAGGAGCTCGGGGTTACTTCTGGCAGTTTGCATCCGGACCTCCAGTGATGAAGTTGACTCAATTTTACTGTATGCCAATACAGTATTGTCGAGCAATGTTGTTCAGTTGCGAAAAAATAGACGCCCTTTCTTGACCCCGGGGCGCTCGGATGGGGTCGAAAATCCGTCCGTGAAACGCTAAAACCTGTCGGCAAATCTATTCAACTTAGCTTGGACTACGTTGAATACAGCTATCTCTTCGGTATGGTTATACCGGTATTCATACCGCGGCTTTCAATACCTGCCCGGGACGACGATCGGCCGCGACGCTACGTTTACTGCTTGAACATGCGCTGGTCGAACGAAAACGGCCGGATGACGGTCAACTCCACGTGTTGAAAGTCAGGATGCCGCGGATTCAAAATCACGTTGCTTTCTTCCGGCAGCACCGCTGACGGCACGCGCATGGCGAGCGCTTCACCACGCTCGAGCCATTCGCGGCCGAGAATCTGCGCGCTGACCGAGGTCGGCAGTTCGTTCCAGTCGGACGGCAGTTCGGTCATTGCAGGAGTAAAAATATTGCTGTGATCGGGGATATTGACCGCGACCAGGACCAGCGGCGGTAGTGGTGCCGATCCAACGTGTACGAATTTCTCAAGCGCGCAGATGGCGATCGACGCACCGCAATACAGTGCAGGCAGCCCGACCGGATTCCACCGTCCGCCATACAGCGCTGAGCCGGCACATAAGCGGTCAAGTGCGTATTTGCGTTGGGCAATTCGCCATATCCTCATACGGCGCCGCCCGTGGCGATCGCGTTCAGAACATGGCGTACGGCTTTCGCACCCGGTTCCGTGTCAAGATAGTCGAGTGGGGCCGCACCCCGGAATGCCTGGTTGGGCGAGCGCAGCCACTGCTTGGCCGCCAACTCATCTTCAAACACATCTTCCGCCATGGCCGAGACGTCTGCCAGTCGCCAGAGCCGTTCGGAGGCCGACGCGTCCAGTAGCGCGTGACGCTTGACCAGTCTGTGGGCTGTGGTATCGGGCACCCGCGTAATGGCCCGGATCCGGGCTGCGGGAACCTCAAAATAGTCGCCGGCGGCTACCAGCAGGTCGGCTCCAAAACCAGTACGGATGGCTTGCACCAGGTCGCGCCCGAAACTCAGTTCGTGGCGCAAGGCCGCAAAGGGATTCTGGGCCGAACCCGGCTGTTGCGAATCAGTACTGTCGGGGGACGTGGCTTTTGTCATGATGCCTCCATTTGAAAATTCATGATATACCAAATGGAATGAGGCCGCCACATGCTCTCAATGGTGCTGGTTTTTGATAGTAGGCATGAGCCAGCCGAAGCTCGTCCGTTGAAGCAAAAACGCCCCAGCTTATGAAGTAAAAATGCCACTTACCGGTGGAGCGAAAATAGACCGCCATCCGCTGCAGGTGCTGGAAGGGCAGGGGATCGCGACCCGCAGCTATCACCCGCTGGCCGACGTGCAGGACGAACACGAGGTGGCGGACTACCTCGGCGACATCGCTGGCGTCATCGCGCAATGCGTCGACGTGATGCCGGCACATGATGTTTCCCTCGCGACCGTGATGGCCGGCATGACCGGGGAAATGCCGGCCCGTCGCTGATTTCCCGATGCGTCATGCCGCCGCGCCCGCCAACCTGTATGCCAGCTCGAGGGCCGTGGCCGCACCGAACTTTTTCATCATCCTGGCCCGGTGCATCTCCACCGTGCGGGGCGACAGATTGACGGAACGCGCGATCACCTTGCTCGTCTTGCCCTCCACCAGGAAGGCGGCGATCTCGCGCTCGCGCGGCGTCAACTGCGCCGTCACGGGGCGCGTCATGCTCACGTCTTCGAATGTCCAGATGGTGGGGCCCGCGGAATCGCGGGTGCCGGAGAGACAACCCGTTACGTGACACCAGAACAGGTCGCCGTCACGCCGGCGCATGATGCGCTCGTCCGAATAGCGTCCCGTTCGGTCGAGCATCGCCGTCACGCGGTCGCCGGTGCGCAGGAACTCGTCCATCGTGGGATACAGCACCGCGAACGAGCAACCGTGCAGCGTTTGCGGATCATGGCCGAACATCTCTTCCAGCGCGCGGTTGCACGCCACGATCGTGCGGTCGATGGCGACGCACATGCCCACCGGCGCATTCATGAAGATGGCGGCATAGTCGATAAAGAACGTTTGGTTCATGTCTACTTTGCGCAGATCAAAAAAAAGCTCGCATCCTGCGGACGCGAGCTTGAACTCCATGGTCTTCAACAAGAACCAGGAGAAGACGAACAAGACTATAGGTTGCGCCGTCGTGCCGGACAATAGCGTAGAACTACGATCCTGACGCCGCCGTGCAGGCAATGCCGCTCTCAACTGCAGACGGCTTGACGCCATACCGATCCAGTGCGGCCTCCAGGCGGCCCAGCAGACCTGCAATCCCCGACGACCGTGCTGTGCTCCCGTACACGTAAAAATCGGGGCGGACGAGCATCGCACGCGCGCCGTGACCATCCATGAACGCCCCGAACTTGCCGTCCAGGTCCAGCACGGCGCCGGGTGCCATGCCCTCGTCGTCGAGTTGGACGATGCGCACGCCGAGGCGTTGCGCGGCATCGGCGCTTGCCGGCGTCAGCGCCGCCTTCTCGGCCGGACCGCGCAGCACGAGCGTGAAGCCGAGACCGACCACATCGTCGAAGCGGCCGATGCGGCCCTGGTACCTCACCATGCCATGCGGGCTCAGCTTGCCCGCCACGCTGCCGCCGGCGCGGTCGATGAGTCCGGTGGTCAGCGACGGGAACGGCGGCGGCGGCGGCATGCTGCCGTCGAAGAATGCCTGGTCGCGCCGCGCGGCCGCTTCCGCATCGGGGATACAGATCACCTTGCCCAGGTACATCGACAGGTCGACGATGTCGCTGGCGTGGGGACGGCGCTCTTCCTGGTACGTGTCGAGGAGGCTGTCGTGCGCCTGTCCCGTCAGCACCAGGTGGAGTTTCCACGACAGGTTCCACGCATCGCGCAGGCCGGCGCACATGCCCTGGCCCATGAACGGCGGCATGACGTGGGCAGCGTCGCCCGCGATCAGCAGGCGGCCGCGGCGCCAGGTGTCGGCGATCAGCGAGCGGAAGGTATACAGCTTGTGGCGCACCATCGTCGCCTGATCCGGGCGCACCCATGGTGCGAGCAGGCGCCATGCGGTCGCCTCGTTTTCCAGCTCCTCGCGCGATTCGCCCGGCATGCGCATGAATTCCCAGCGGCGGTAGTGGCGGCCGTCGCACACGCCCGCCGGCACGATCGTGGTCGGGCGGGCCGGATTGCAGTACTGCGCGGCGGCGGGGACGTCCAGTGTCACGCCCTCGTTCGGCAGGATGTCGATGACGAGCCAGTCCGCTTCGAAGCCGCGGTCCTCGCGGGCGCCGCCGATGGCCTCGCGCACCATGCTGTTGGCGCCGTCCGCGCCGAGCACGTAGCGGGCGCGCGCGATGCGCAGCTCGCCGCTGTCGACGTGGCGCGCGACCACCTCGGCGTAGTCCGGCGTCTGGCGCACGTGCTGTACTTCCCAGCCGAGGTTGACCTCGATCTCGGGCCGTGCGCGCACCGCCCGGTCGAACATGCGTTCGAGGGTCGGCTGGTGCACGAAGTTCACCTCGGTGCCGCCGGAGATCGATTCGGCCGACCAGTCGATGTGCAGCAGTTCCTTCCACTCGGCGTTGAACCAGCGGTAGGGCGGGGCGGGATGGCTGACGCCCGGCAGCTCGTCGCGCAGGCCGTTGGCGGCCAAGACGCGGTAGATCTCGTGGTCGATACAGACCGCGCGCGGCAGCGGATAGCGTTCGGTCCAGCGCTCGAACACGGCCACGCGGTGACCCTGGCGCGCCAGCATCAGGGCGCTGATCTCGCTGACGGGGCCGTAGCCGATCTGGATGACGTCGTAGACAACGTCGTCGTTGGTGTTCATGTCTCTGCTCCTCTCTTCGTATTCTGTTCAGGTCACTTCGTAGTTGCGCGTGAAATCGGCGGGCGGCACGTCGCCCCATACGTACAGCGAGTCTTCCGGCGGATGGTCCGCCGCCGGCCAGTCCTGGGTGGCCGCGACGTGATCGATGTCGAACGAGTATTCGGCGTAGCTGCCCCACGGATCGCGCACGTAGCGGAAATAGTTCGACCCCAGCACGTGGCGGCCGAGTCCCCAGCCGTCGGCATAGCCCGCGGCCGCGCACTGCTGCTTGCCGAGGGCGACGTCGTCGAGCGAGGCCACATCCCAGCTGCAGTGGTGCAGTCCGTAGCCGGTCGACGACGCCAGCGCGATCAGGTGATGGTCGCTGCCGTGCGCCCCATGCATGAACGCGATGATCGAGCCGGACCGGTCGGACAGGCGCAGGCCCAGGATGTCCGTATAAAAGTGCAGCGCGGCGTCGACGTCGGCGCTGAAGGTCAGGATGTGTGACAGGCGGCGCGGCAGCACGGGGCGTACGTCGCTGCGGTGCGGCGCGCGTCCCGCCAGGCTTGCCTCGGGCGGGAAGGTGCGCGGCGACTTGGCGTCCGGCGTGCACTTGTCCGCCACGACCAGTTGTTGCGCCATGCCGTCCGGGCCGCTGAACCAGATCCCGCATGGGTCGGCGCCCGCCGGCGCCTGGATGCGTGCGACGCCGTGCCGGTCGAGATGCGCGGCAAACGCGGCGAGGTCGTCGGCGTAGATGCCCCAGCTGATCCAGGCGAGCCGCTTCGCCTCGCCCGGGAGGACGCGCGCCCAGCGGTGCGGGTGGCCGTAGGTGTACAGCGACAATCCGTCCCCCTCGGCCCGCACGTCCAGGCCGAAGCTGCGGTAGAAGTGCGCGGCGACGTCGAGGTCGGGCACGTCGAGCGCGAATTCATGAATCGAGTGCACGCCGAGGACGCCCGGCCGGCGTGCGCACGCGATGGCGGCGTCCATGGCTCAGACGACGCGCTGGGTCTGGGTGCCCAGTCCGTCGATGGACAGCGTCACGACGTCGCCCTTGCGGAGGAATTGCGGCGGTTTCATGCCCAGGCCGACACCGGCCGGCGTGCCCGTGATGACGATGTCGCCCGGCAGCAGGGTCATGAAGCGGCTCAGGTAGGAGACGAGTTCGGCGACGGAAAAGATCATGTCGGCGGTATTGCTGGCCTGCTTCACGTCGCCGTTGACACGCAGTTCCATCTGCAGCGCCTGCGGGTCGCGGATCTCGTCGGCGGTCGCCAGCCACGGGCCGATGGGGCCATACGTATCGAAACTCTTGCCCTTGCCCCACTGGCCGTTGCGCTTGAGCTGCCAGTTGCGCTCGGACACGTCGTTGGCGAGGCAATAGCCCGCCACGTGAGCCAGCGCGTCCTCGACCTTGACGTTGCGCGCCGTGGTGCCGATGACGAAGCCGAGTTCGATTTCCCAGTCGGTTTCTTCGGAGCCCGGCGCCAGTACGATGTCGTCGTCGGCGCCGGAGAGGGAGGTCAGGGCCTTCGTGAACACGACGGGTTCTTGCGGGATGGGCAGGCCGGATTCCTCGGCATGCTTGCGGTAGTTGAGGCCGATGCAGACGAACTGGCGCACGCCCGCGACCGGGACGCCGAAGCGCTGCTTGCCTTCCACGAGGGGCATACGGTCGAGACGGATCGCGGCCAGCGCCTGCAGGCGCGCCGGCGCGAGCCACTCCGGCGTGAGATCGGGCACCAGCAGGGACAGGTCGCGCAACTGGCCGTCGCTGTCGATGGCGCCAACTTTTTCCTGGCCCGGTTGGCCATAACGAAGCAATTTCATGGTGTCTCCAGATGTTGATATGACGAAGCGTCAATTTGAATAATCGTCCAATTTGACGATAATGTCAAATCAAAATCAGGGTTGGCCTGGAACGAATCGCGTAAAATCGCGATTGTTGCCGTATCGCCTCAAACTAGGACTCCGCATGGCCAGACAACCAATCCCGATCGCCAATCCCGACTACCGTGCCCGCGTGGGCCAGCAACGCCGCGAAAAGACACGTGCCCTCATGATGCAAAGCGCACTGCGGGTCTTCGCGGCGAAGGGGCCGGACGTTCCGGTGATCGATGATTTCATCGCGGCGGCCGGCGTTGCGCGGGGAACGTTCTACAATTACTTCAAGACGACGGCCGACCTGTTGGCGGCCGTGGCGGGGGAAATGAGCGATGAAGTATTGGGTACCATCGACCCTATCGTGCAGAAGTACGACGACCCGGCCTTACGGATCGCCGTCGGTACGCGTCTCTACGTGAGGATGGCGCTGCGTTATCCGATCTGGGGCGAATTCCTCACACGGATCGGCTCGCGCCACACGGTGCGGGGCAAGCTGCTCGATACCTATCTCACGCGCGACATCCAGGCCGGCATGGCGAGCGGGCGCTTCCCCAAAACGAACGCACTGGTCGTCCGCGACATCATCCTCGGCTCGATCTTCTACAGCATCGAAACGCTGCTGACCGAGCCGGGGCACCCGGACCATATCGAGGACATGCTTAGCACCGTCCTGCACGGCATGGGCCTGCCGCTCGACGAGGCGCATGCCATCGCCGCCATGCCGCTGCCGGCGACCGGCAGCGTGGACGGGCCGATCTTCTCCGTGCTCGAGCCCGGGCAGGACTAGCAGCGCGTCAGGTCACGTTGGACGGCGCGGTTCGACGCTTGCCCTGACTGGCCACGCGTGCCGGCGCGGTTTCGCGCAGCGCGAGCACGACGATGAAGCCGAGCACGAGGCTGCCGAGCGCGAGATGCAGGATGTATTGGATCCCGAAATGCTTGGCGACATAGCCCGCGATGGCCGGCGCCGCGCCGCCGCCGAAGATCTCGCCCGTGCCGATGACGATCCCCGACGCGGTCGACATCAGCGACGCCGGCACCGCCTCCGCGCTGAGCGGACCGACCGTCAGGCAGATCATGCTGAACGTGAAGAACAGCGTCACCAGCAGCGAGGCGAACAGGTACACCGGATCGCGGCCGCTCTGCATCAGCATCACGAGACCCGCGCACGCGCCGATGACCGACACGAGCATGACAGGCTTGCGGCCCAGGCGGTCGGACAGCGCCGGCATCGCCAGTGTCCCGAGCGTGCCGCCGAAGCCGATCGCGGACAGGATGAATCCCATCTGCGCCAGTTCGAGGTGCAGGTAGTCCACGAGATAACTGGGGAACAGCGCGCTCAGCACGACGAGGGTCGTCAGCCAGCACAGCATGCCAAGCATGTTCAGCGGGATGTTCCGGTAGCGGAAGACGTCCGTCCAGCGATGCCGTGCGACGTCATGCGTGGCCGTATGCAGCGCCGCCGTGGACACGGCCGTGTCGCGCAGCGTCTTGTGCAGCAGCCACGCGATGACGAGGCCGGGGATCGACACGAGTGCGAAGATCCAGTGCCAGTCGATCACCTTGAGCAGCTGCGTGACGAGGATGGGCGCGAAGCCGAGCCCGAACAGGGGCAGGGCCGTCTGCTGGATGCCGATGTTCAGGCCCTGGCGGGTCGGCTTCGAGGCGTCCAGCGTGGCGACGATGCTCGCGGGCGTGTACGCTCCCTCCGCAAAACCCATGCAGGCGCGGATCAGCATCAGCGAGCCGACGCCGGCGGCAAAACCGCTGAATCCTGCCAGCAGCGAGAAGACGACGATCGCCGGAATGATGACCTTGCGATGGCCGAAGCGGTCGGACAGGTTGCCCATGAAGAGCGCCGCGATGCCCCAGGCGACGGCGAGGATGCCGGTGATGTTGCCCAGGTCCTGGTAGTCGAGATGGAGCGCCTGCGCCATCACGGGAAACAGCGGCAGGATCATGAAACGGTCGATGCCGACCAGGCCGAAGCCGAGCGCCAGCAGCGCGACGGTTTTCCATTCGTAGCGTGCGTCCCACTGTGCGGAATGTTGTTGTGTCATTGCGATCTCCTCGATTGGATGTCGTTGCCTACAGCGGGAACACGGCCTTCAGCCAGACGGCGCTGCCCGCCGCCCGGTTGCGTACTGCCACCTCTTTCTGCCATTTCGCGGTCACGAACCAGCCGTTGCCGCTGTCGTATTTGACCGACGGACCGATGGCGACGGCCCGGCCACTGCCGGACGCGAGGTCGGTGCCGGCCTGGCGGTCGTCCGTCGTCTGCCGGTAGACATAGCCGCTGGCGCCCGCGGTCCAGTGGGGGCCGAAACCCCAGCCCAGGGCATAGTCGAAGTGGAATTCCTGGCCGGACCGGAATGTGGTGTCCCCGTTGGTCCGGTTGAACACATACCCCAGCTTGATGTCGGCATTCAGACCGGCCGGATCGATGCGGCTCAGGATGTAGACGGGTTCGGCCGCCCAGGTGTTGCGCCCGATGTTGGCCAGATCGGCCTTGTCGTAATGCCCGGACGGCACGAAGACGTCGATGCCGGCCAGGCTGTGCAGGTAGGGGCTATGGTGCCAGCCGATGGAAAAGCCGGCGGTGATGTCGCCGACGCCGCGCCGCGATTCGCGGCGCGGTCCGACCCGCACGTCCAGGTCGACGAGGGGCACGATCGTGTGGAAGGCGAGGTTGCCGCCCGCCACCGTCTGGCCCGTCACCCAGATTACGCGCGGGGCGACGACGTTGGCCGTCAGTTCGAACGGCACCGGCAGGGTATTGCCCGCGCCGTCCTTCAACGTATCCGCATGGTAGTGCTGCCCGAAGACCATGCCGTACAGGCCGGGCGGCGGCATCGCGCCGGCTGCGAAGTTCTCGACGCCGAGCGGGTAGACGGTGCCGCCGCCTTCGGTGGCGCCGGCCATCGAAGCGACTCCCAGGGCAAGAAGCGCAGCCGTGACGGACTGCTTGTTCAAAAAAGGCATATCCATGTCTCCAATTTAAGATTTTTTTGTATTGACGAATCGTCAAAATGGATACTGATCCAATTTGACGAGAATGTCAAAACAATTTTGAATGGGGTCCCGACCTCCATGAATCGCATGCATTCACGCCATGCCTGCCATTGCATGGCGAGCCGCACGACCTGCCCCTAGACTGAGTCAAGAACTCAACGCCGCGAAAGGACACACGATGCAAGTGGAAGACCAGATCCAGATTTCCGACCTCATCAATGGCTGGATGTACCGCGACCTCGGCGCGTGGGACAAGCTGCGCGGCCTGTTCCACGCGGACGGCACGATTGAAGTGACATGGTTCGAAGGTGCGTTCGGCGATTTCGTCGACGCGTCCGCGCGCATGGGCAGGTCGGCGCTGCGCACCAAGCATCTGATCGGTTCTCCCGTCATCAGCGCGCACGGGAACAGGGCGATCGTCGAGACGAATGCCGTCATCGTCGCCGACAACATCGAACTGGGCCTCGGGTGCGCCGCTCACAACCGGTTCATCGACCGCGCCGAAAAGCGCAACGGCACCTGGAAACTGCTCAGGCGCGAAAGCGTCTACGACATGGGGTCGTTCACGTTTCCGAGCGGTGTCGTCGAGGTGGCCCGGGATGCCGTCGCGCGCCACCCGCGCGAATATGCCGCGCTCGCCTACCTGCTGGAGCAGAGCGGGTTTCCGGTCAGGCGCGTGTTCGCCACCCGGGGGAGCGGCCTCGAACGAATGATGAAAGCCGAGGCGCGCGACTGGCTGCTGGGCTGAGCAATGTATTCATGCCGTGCATGGACGACATGAAGGGCATTGCATAGTGGTCAGCAATGGCCGTCTCTACACTCGTTCCCTCAAACAACGATAACCGAGGGGACAACATGAAACGCAAACAACTGGCCGCCGCGGCGGCACTCGTCGCGGCCGCGGGACTCATCGCCGCGTGCGCGGGCGGCGACAAGCTGCGCGTATCGAGCGGCACCGTGCTGCAGAACGCGACCGTCGTCGACACCCGCAGCGGCAAGGCGACGGCCGGCGTGTCGATCGTCATCGACGGGGGCCGCATCCTGGCGGTGACGGATGGGCCGGTCGAGCTGAGCGGCAGCGCCAGGGCAGTCGACGCCACGGGCAAGTTCGTCGTGCCGGGGTTTAACGACATGCACTCGCACGCGATGCAGTATGCGAACCAGTCGCCCACGTTCTGGCCGCTCCTGATCGCAAACGGCGTGACGGGAATCCGCGAGATGTCGGGTACGCCGGACACGATCGCGGCGGCGCGGCGCCTCAACGCGGACAGTGCGGCGGGGCGCGCCGACGCGCCGGAAATCCTGCTGGCAACGGGGCCGATCCTGGTCGGCATCGCCACGCCGGAACAGGGCGTCCAGGCGGTCCGCGCGACGAAGGCGATGGGTGCCGACTTCGTGAAGCTGTTCCAGGCATCGCGCGACGCCACCATCGCCATCTTCGCCGAAGCGAAGCAGGCCGGCCTGCCGGTGGCGGGCCATTTGCCGGGCGCAGCGGTCAGCGGGCGCGAAGCGAGCGACTGGGGGATGCGCGCGCTGGAGCACTACGGGGCGGGCTACGGTATCGGACTCGACTGCGCGGGGGACGAGACGGCGATCCGCGCGGCGCTCGTGGGCGGCAAGGGCGCGCCGACCCCGTACAACCCGAACATTGCGACCTACCGCGTGGGCGACGCCCCGTTCTACCAGCGCATCCTCGACACGTACAGCGAATCGAAGTGCGTCGACCTGGCGAAGACCTTCGTCAGGAACGACACCTGGATGGTTCCGACCCTGATCCGCCTGCGCACCATCGCGGACAGCGGCGATCCGGCGTTCATGAACGATCCGAACCTGAAATACGTGGACCAGGCACGGCGCCAGACGTGGCGTGCGTACGGCACCGCGACGCGCCGCGACATTCCGACGGCCGCCCAGGCGACCTTCGTGAATTACTATCCGTTCCAGCAACGGCTGACGAAACTGTTGAAAGCCAACGGCGTGCGCATGTTGACGGGGACCGAGGTGAACGCGGTGATGGTCATCCCCGGCTTCAGCCTGCACCAGGAATTCCGCGAGCTGGCCGGCGCCGGCCTGGCGCCGCTCGAGATCCTGCAGATGACGACCCTGAACGCGGCGCAATTCCTCGGCAGGGAAGCGACGATGGGCACCGTCGAGGCAGGGAAGAACGCGGATCTCGTCCTGCTCGACGCCAATCCGGTGCTGGACGTCGCCAACCTGGACAAGGTTGCTGGGGTCGTCCTTAAAGGCCGTTACCTGCCGGCTGCGGCGCTGGACAAGATGAAGGCGGACGTCGCGGCCGCGTATGCCAACTCCACCGCAACCGTGTCGGCACGGCTGGCGGATGACGGTCACCGCGACTGAGCGGGCGCGACCGCGTAGCCGTTCTTGCCGCCGCGCTTGACGGCATACAGTGCCGCATCGGCCTGCCGGTACAGGTCGGCGGCATTTTCCTTGTCCCCCGCCAGCGCGATGCCGATGCTGGCGCCGATGCGAATGTCATGGCCTTCCCATTGGATAGGCATCCTCAGTTCGGTAACGATGCGGCCGGCGATGCTTTCCAGATCGGGCTGCGCGGCCCCCTCGGCGATCAGCGCGAATTCGTCGCCGCCGACGCGGCACACGAGGTCGCTTTTGCGCTGGCAGGCCTTGAGCGCCGCCGCTACGTGGCGCAATACATCGTCGCCGGCCGCGTGGCCGAGCGTGTCGTTCACCTGCTTGAAACCGTCGAGGTCGATCAGCATCAGGGCCACACTCTGCGCCGGATGCCGCTCATGACGCAGCAGTGCCTGTGCGAGGCTGTGGTCGAGCATGGCGCGGTTCGCGAGACCGGTCAGCGGGTCGTGCTGGGCGCGATGCAGCAGTTCGGCCGCGCTCAGCCTGGATTCGGTGACGTCATGACCGACGAGGAACATGCCGGGGTCTGCCATGCGGATCGCCGGACAGCTCCACGAAATCCAGCGCCACGAACCGTCGGCATGCCGTATGCGAAGTTCGAAATTCCTGCTGTCCTCGCCCGTCAGCAGTTTCATTCTCTCCGCAAAGCTCTTGACGAATTCGTCGGGATGCATCAGGTGCTTGATCGACTGCCCCAGCAGCGCATTGTCGGGCAGGCCCAGGGCCTGCCAGAATGCCGGGTTGGCGCGCTTGACGATGGCCCCGTCGCCAAGGATGCAGACCAGTGCTGGCGTATGCTGGAACAGCCAGGCGCCTTCGTCTGCCGCGGCGCGCAGCCGGTCGATTTCCTGCTCGAGGAACGCGATGCGCGCGGCGTTGGCGCAAGGTGGATGAGATGGGTTCGCCATTCGAAAACTGTAACCCACCGGCGCTGCCGCCGCAAACGCAAGCGTGTGCCCGGCCGGGCGCACGCGCGTGGACTCAGAACGCCAGGCGCAGGCCGGCCATCACGCCGCTCTGGTCCATGCCGGCCAGCGTGGTGGCGCCGGGCGACACGGCGATGGCCGACGTGCCGCCATTGGCGATATGCCCGGCAGACAGGTAGGCGACCGTGCGGCGCGAGAACGCGTAGGTGGCGCGCACGGCCACGATGGTGGCGTCGTTGGGGCTGGCGTTGACAGCCAGCTTGCCCACCTGGCCGTCGAGCGTCCAGCGTGCATCGAGCGCCACGGTGACGCCCGCATGGAACAGGTTCGACTCGAAGCTGTTGGCGCTGAGGTTTTCGCGGTGCAGGATACCGCCCGTGAATTTTACATTGCCGGCCTTGACGTAGGCACCCAGCGTGGTGCGCGTGTCGCTGTAGCGCCCGCTGTTCAGGCCGAACAACGCGTTCGGGCCGCCGCGCATGCGGTCCCACGACGCCGCGACGCCGAAGCGCTCGGCCGAGTACTTGGCCATGACGGTCGCCTGGCGGCAGGCCAGGCGGTCGGTGGAAGACTCGCCCGCGCAGTTGGTGGCCTGCGGACCGGCCGGGCCGGCGGCGTCGCGGCCGCTGCTCCAGGTGGCGCCGTAGCTGAACGCGCCGGCATGTCCGAGCCAGCCGACGGCGTTGTCGGCGCGCGTGTTCGGCAGGTACGGGTCGAGGTTCGAGATCGCGTACACGTTCGGCCCCAGCGTATCGGTATCGAGCAGCGCGTGGAACGTCATCGTGTACTGGCGGCCCAGCGTCAAGATGCCCCACGGGCCAGCGAGCGCCACGTTCGCCTGGCGCCCGAACAGGCGGCCGCCGTAGTTCAGGGCGCCGCTGTCGAGCGCGATGCCGCTCTCCAGCACGAACGTCGCCTTCCAGCCATTGCCCAGGTCTTCGCCGCCGCGCAGGCCGAAGCGGGACGGTACGCTGCCCGTGATGTTCGGCATGCGGACCTGCGAGGCGCCGTTGGGGCCGGTGTGATTCAGGTATTCGATGCCGGTGTCCAGCAGGCCGTACAGCGTGACGTTCTGGGCGGACGCGGCGCTGGCCGCGCACAGGCCAAAAATGGCAGCGGCGATGGCTGACTTGTTCATGATGTCTCCTTCAATAGTTGTTGTGTACGAAGAAGCTTAGGGATGCTGCCCGACAAAACCTATGCAATGCACGTCATACGCTTTATGCACGCAATTAATAGTTTGGGCCCCTAGCCGCGTGACGGCGGTAAGATGGGCGCTTGTTATGAACACGCTGCATGCCATGAACTACGATGACCTGAATTTCCTGTACCTCATCGACGCGCTGTACCGCGAGCGCAGCGTATCCAGGGCCGCGTTGCGACTCGACCTGACGCAACCGGCCGTCAGCCATGGCCTGGCCCGGATGCGCGCCAAGTTCGGCGACGAGCTCTTCGTGCGCAGCGGCGCGGGCATGGCGCCCACGCCGGTCGGCGAACGGATCGCGCTAGGGGCGCGACGGGTGCTGGACCTGATCCAGTCCGACATTTGGGATGGGCCGACTTTCCACCCCGCCACGTCGACGCGCACGTTCGCGGTGGGCATGACGGACATGGGCGGAACGGTGATCCTGCCGCGCGTGATCAGCGCGCTGGCCGTGCAGGCGCCCGGCGTGACCATCAAGCCGGTCGCGGTACGTCCGCGCGAGGTGAGCGAACAGCTGGAGAGCGGGGCGATCGACGCCGCCTGGGGCTATTTCGGGAACCTGGGCGATGCGCTGTACCAGCAGACGCTGTTCCGGCGCGCACTGACGGGCATCGTCGGCAAGCAGCGGCGGGAAGCGGGGCCCATCGATTTCGACGCGTTCGTGCAGGCGCGCCACGTGATGGCGACGGCGACGACGCAGACGAACGCGCTGCTCGAGCAGAAAGTGAAGGAGCGCGGCGCGACCCTGCGCGTGGCGCTGGAAGTGCCGTACCTGCTGGCGATACCGGGCATCGTGGCTGGCTCGGACTACCTGGCCACGGTGCCGGCGGAACTGGCCGACCTGTTCCTGCGCCTGGCCGAGATCGAAGTGTTCGAACTGCCGCTGGCGATCCCCGCGATCGCGGTCAAGCAGTACTGGCATGCCCGCTACCATGTCGACGCGGGCAACCAGTGGTTCAGGTCGGTCGTGAAGGGGATTTTCGCCGCGGATGCGGACGACGGCGCGGCGTGATGCCGCGCCGTCCCGGGGTCAGTGCTTCGGGTACAGCTTGCCGGTCGTGGCCATCGCAATGGCGGCCACGGCGGTCGGGATGGCGAAGACGAGGAAGGTCGTGTTCAGCGACGGCAGGCTCGCGAGCATCAGGCCGCCCGTCGTGGCGCCCACGATGGAACCCACGCGTCCGACCGCCAGTGCCCAGCTGACGCCGGTGGCGCGCGCCGCCGTCGTGTAGAAGCCGGATACGAGCACGTTGGCGCCGGTCTGGGCGCCGGACAGGCCGAAGCCGATGCAGAACACCGCCACGTACAGCAGGGCCGGGTCGTCCATCACCGTACCGGTCGCGATGATGGATGCGCCCGCGAACAGGTACGACGCCGTCAGCACGAGGAAGGGATTGCGCCGGTCCATCAGCCACGCGTTGATGAGCGAGCCGATAGTTCCGCCCAGCGGCATCATGGCGCCGATCGTGGCCGCCTGCGTGATCGGGATGCCGGCGCCGGTCATCGCGGTCGGCAGCCAGCTGCTGATCTGGTAATACACCCACAGCGTGCAGAAGAACGCGAGCCAGAGGAGCAGGGTGCCCGAGCGGTAGTGGCGGCTGAACAGCGTGGCGACGATGCCCTCGCGCGCTGCCGGCGCGGCCGCCGCCTGCGGCGCGGCTTGCGCCGGTGCATCGGGATTGCCGGTCAGGCGCAGGCGCACGGCGCGGGCCTCGGCCGCAAAGCGCGGCTTGCCTTCCATGAAGCGCAGCGATTCCGGCATCCAGCGCCAGATGACGGGCACCAACACCAGCGGCGCCACGCCGCCGAACACGAATACGCCCTGCCAGCCATAGGCCGGGATCAGCACCGCCGCCAGCCCGCCGCCGCAGGCCAGGCCGAGGGTAAAGCCGCAGAACATCAAGGTGACGAGCCAGTTGCGGTTGCGCTCCGGGCTGAATTCGGACGACAGCGTGATCGCGGTCGGCATCGCGCCGCCCAGGCCGATGCCGGTCAGCAGGCGCAGCAGCGCCAGCTCGCCTGGCGAGCGCACGAGCGCACTGGCCAGGCTGCCGAGCGCGAACACGAACATCGAGACCAGGATCACACGCTTGCGCCCGATGCGGTCGGCCAGAGGGCCGAACACGAAGCTGCCGATGGTGAGTCCGAGCAGGCCGGCGCCGAACACCTGGCCGAGCTGCGCCGGCGTCGCCGACCACGCCTTCTTCAGCAGCGGCACGACGTAGCCGACGGAGGCGAGGTCGAAGCCGTCCGCCGCGACGACGAGGAAGCACAGGAACAGCGTGAGTTTCTGCAGCGGCGCCACGCGGCCGCCATCATGCGCGCCGGCTTGCGCGGCCGGCGGGGCTGCGGTGGTGGGTAGGTCCATGGTTGTCT
Source organism: Massilia putida (assembly GCF_001941825.1). Taxonomy (NCBI): domain Bacteria; kingdom Pseudomonadati; phylum Pseudomonadota; class Betaproteobacteria; order Burkholderiales; family Oxalobacteraceae; genus Massilia; species Massilia putida. The sequence continues at coordinate 363,438 of NZ_CP019037.1, read as the reverse complement.
CCTTTGTTGTCTATTTTGATGTGATTGGTCAGGCTTCGTAGTTCCGTACAAAATCGTCCGGCAAATCAGGTCCCCACACGTACAGCGAATCCTCGGCGGGGTAGTCGGCGGCCGGCCACACTGTGCCGGCGGGAATATGGTCGATGTCGAACGAATATTCCGCATAACTGCCCCACGGGTCGCGCACGTAGCGGAAGTAATTCGAGCCCAGCACGTGGCGGCCGACGCCCCAGCCGTCGCGGTAGCCCGCCTGCGCCATCTGGCGCGCCCCGAGTCCCACCTCGTCGAACGAGCCGACGTCCCAGCTGCTGTGGTGCAGACCGTAGTCGTCCGATTTTGCGAAGGCGACGAGGTGGTGGTCGCTGCCGTGCGGGCTGTGGAGGAAGGCGATGATGTCGCCCGAACGGTCCGACAGGCGCAGGCCCAGCGCTTCGGTATAAAAACGCAGGCTGGCGCCCACGTCCTTCGTGAACAGCAGGACGTGCGACAGGTGGCGCGGACGCACTTGCTGCACCTTGCTGCGCTGCGGCGCACGCCCGATGGTGCTCGCCGCCGGCGGAAAGCTGCGCGGCGCCTTGTCGGTCGGCGAGCACTTGGCGGCGACCTTCAGGCAGACGGGCAGGCCGTCGGGCGAGCGCACCCAGATGCCGTCGGCCGTCGCGCCGGCGGGCGGCGCGATGCGTTCGATGTCCAGCGCGGCGAGCCGGCGCACGAATGCGTCCACGTCGCGCTCGTAGATGCCCAGCACGAGCCACAGCAGGCGCTTGCGCGTGCCCGGCAGGACGTGGGCCCAGCGTTCGGCGCGACCCGCCGTGTAGAGGCCAAGGCCGCCGTCCTCGCGGCGCACGTCGAGCCCGAAGCTCGTATAGAACTGCCGGGCCGGCGCCAGCTCCGGCACGCTGAAGACGAATTCGTGCACCGAGTGCACGGCTGCGTTATCGTTCATCGTTCTCCTCCGTTGGCCAAGCGGCTTATACGACGTGCTGGATCTGGGTGCCCAGTTGGTCGATGGTCAGCATGACGACGTCGCCGCGGCGCAGGAACGTCGCCGGCTTGCAGCCGAGGCCGACCCCGGCCGGCGTGCCCGTCACGATCACGTCGCCGGGCAGCAGGGTCATGAACTGGCTCAGGTAAGAAACGATCTCGGCGACGGAAAAGATCATGTCGCTCGTATTACTCTTCTGCATGGTCTTGCCGTTGACCTGCAGCTCCATGTCCAGCACCTGCGGGTCGGGCAGCTCGTCGCTCGTGACGAGCCATGGGCCGATCGGCCCGAAGCTGTCGAAGCTCTTGCCTTTTCCCCACTGGCCGTTGCGGTGGATCTGCCAGTGGCGTTCCGAGACGTCGTTGGCCAGGCAATAACCGGCCACGTAACGCAGCGCCTCGTCCTTGCCGACCTTGCGCGCGGTCGTGCCGATCACGACGCCGAGCTCGATTTCCCAGTCGGTCTGCTCGGAACCCTGCGGCAGCACGATGTCGTCGTTCGGGCCGCTGAGCGACGTCAGCGCCTTCGTGAAGACGATGGGCTCCGCGGGCAGCGGCAGGCCGGATTCTTCCGCGTGCTTCCGGTAATTCAGGCCGATGGCGACGAACTGGCGCACGCCGGCGACCGGCGTGCCGATGCGGACGTCGTTCGCCACCAGCGGCATCTTCTCAAGGTCGATGGCCGTCAGTGCGCGCAGGCGCTCCTGGCTGAGCCAGTCGGGCGTGAGGTCGGGGACCAGCAGGGACAGGTCGCGGATGCGGCCGGCGGCGTCGAGAGCGGCGGGTTTTTCGGCGCCGACGGGGCCGTAGCGTAAGAGTTTCATCGTGTTTCCTTCGTTCGTTCAGGGGGAGTAATTCGATCAGTGACCGGTGACGCGCTGGAGCAGGTCGGCACCGGCGCCGGGCCAGGCGTCGCCGCGCCAGGCCACGTGCTGGTCGGGGCGGATCAGCGCCAGGCGCGCCCGGTACAGCGGCGCCAGGGCCGGGTCGCGCGGCATCAGTACGGTCAGCGGGATACCGAGTCGGTTGGCGTCGCGCATGGCGCGCTCGACGTCCGGCGCGTCCTCGTCGCCGCACACGAGCAAGGTGAAGCCCGTGCCGAAACCGTCGTATAGCGAGCGCCCGTCCGCCAGCCATGCGTGCGGCGCGAGGTTGCCCGGTCCCGCGTCCGGCTCGAAGCGGGTGACGTGATGGGCGGGCGGGCACGAGCCGTCGTCGACGACGATGGGCGAGCCCCGGTAGGTGTAGCCGAGCACGACACCGAGCGTCTTGAATTCGCGGATCTTGGTGTCCTGGATGGCGGCACCGACCTCGGCGCGCAGCCGGGCTCCGGCCGCGTCGTCGTCCTCGATGCCGGGACGGGCGAGCTGGCTGCCGAGCAGGGCATGGTTGGCCACTGCCTCGTCCATGACGAACTGGTGCACGGGCCGCCGTTCGGCCTCGTAGGTCGACAGCAACTCGGCGCCGCCCCAGCCGCGCAGGACGGCGGCGAGCTTCCAGCCCAGGTCGACGCCGTCCGCGATGCCCATGTTCATGCCGTAGCCGCCGAACGGCGGATGCAGGTGGCAGGCGTCGCCGATCAGGAAAGCACGACCCAGCTGGTAGCGGTCGGCGATGAGGCGGCTGGCGACCCACTCGTCGGTGCTCAGCACTTCATAGGGCAGGTCGATGCCGGTGGCCTGGCGGATCAGGTCGGCGGCCGCGTCGCCTTCGACCTTGAAATCGGCCGGGACGTCCGTCGGCATGAAGAACCAGGTATCGTTCACGTCCATGGGCCCGATCAGGCTGGGCACGTCGCCGTTGACCTGCCAGTACATGATGGCGCGGCCATGCGGGTGCGCCTCGGCCAGGCCGGGCGCGCGGAACACGATGTTGTAGTTGCGCGAAAGGCCATAGCGGCCGTCCATCCTGGCGCCGATGGCCTGGCGGACTGTGCTGCGCGCGCCGTCCGCGCCGACCAGGTAATCGCAGCGGACGCGCCCGGTCTGGCCGCTCTGCAGGTCGCGTACCGTGGCCTCGACGCCGTCGTCGTGCTGCTGGAACGATTCGAGTTCGGTGGCGAAGCGGAATTCGACGCCGGGCAGCGTCTGCGCATGCGCCTTCAGCACGCGCTCCAGCGTGTATTGCGGAATCCATTGCGCGTGTTCCGAATACAACGCATGAGGCGCCGGTGCGCAATAGAAGGCGTTGTCGAACCGGGCCAGCAGATGCCCGTTGAGCCGCGTGACGAAGGCGACGTCGGACGGATAGTCGAGGCCCAGCGGCGATGCCTCCGCCAGCTTGCCGGCAATGCCCCAGCGGCGCATGTGTTCGCGGGTGCGCACGTTCGTCGTCTTGGCGCGGGGCGCGTGGCCCACGCGCTCGTTGCGTTCGACGACCACGCAGTGGATGCCGCGCGTGCCCAGTTCGATGGCCAGCGCGAGCCCGGCCGGACCGGCACCGACGATCAGGACTTCCGTGCGGATGTCGAGGGAAGAGGAGGGGGGTGTGTTCATTGTGCGTCTCCGAAATGCGCGTTCGTTTATTGTTGGAATCAAGCTTATCCAGACGGTACTGATCCCGAAAGATGGCATAATTAGCTCACTGATACCCAAAAGCTATCGCTCATGAAACTCAGCCAATTGCGTAATTTCCTCGCCGTCGCCGAGATGGGCAGCGTGCGGGCCGCGGCGCGCCACCTCGGCCTGGCGCAGCCCGTCGTGTCGCGCGGACTCCAGGAGCTGGAGCGCGAACTGGACGTGTCGCTGTTCGAACGGAATGCGCGCGGCGTCACCCTGACGGCGATGGGCGTGCGCCTGCTCGACCGGGCGCGGACGATCCAGAACGAGATGCGCCGCGCGCAGGAAGACATCGCGCAGCTGCGGGGCGGGACGGAGGGGACGCTGAACGTGTGCCTGTCGACGGTGCCGCACATCGCGCTGCTGCCGTACGCCTTGAAGACGTTCCGGCAGCGCTATCCGGACGTGCAGCTGGACGTGCTCGACGGCGTGTTTCCGGCCGCCGAAGCGAAACTGAAGAATGGGGAGCTGGACTGCTATGTCGGGCCGGCACCCGAGCAGCCGCCGGGGTCCGACCTCGTCGTGGAAAAGCTGTTCGACAACACGCGCGTCGTCCTGTGCCGGCGCGGCCATCCGCTGTCGAAGGCGCGCTCGCTCGCCGACCTGCAGGGCGCGGAATGGATCAGCACGACGGTGACGTTCAAGCCGGAGGAAGAGTTCGCGCCGCTGTTCGAGCAGCACGGACTGCCCGTTCCGCGCCTCGTCATGCGCGCGCATTCGGCGCTCACCTACATTACGACCATCGCGTATTCCGACTTCCTTGCGATGCTGCCCGTGCAGTGGGCCGAATTCGAGATCACGCGCAACGCCCTCGACATCATCCGTGTGAAGGAGGTCCTCCCGGCGCCGCCGATCTGCATCGTACGGCGCGGCGACCTGCCGCTCACGCCGGCGGCGCAGTATTTTTGCGACATGATCCGGCGCGCCGGCATCCACCTCGAGCAGGAGCGGACACGCCGGAGCGGGCGTCAGGCGTAACCGAGGCGCACCGCGGGAGCAGAAGCGCGGCGCGGCTGCGATGCCGGCGGCGTGCGGTCGCGAGGGACGGTCTCGTCCAGCACGAACAGGCTGACCGTGCCCGTCAGCGCCTCGGTCTGTTCCTGCATCGATTCGGACGCGGCGGCAGCTTCCTCGACGAGGGCGGCGTTCTGCTGCGTCACCTGGTCCATCTGGGCCAGCGCCGTGTTGATCTGGACGATGCCCGCCGCCTGTTGCTGGCTGGCCTCGTCGATGTGCGCCATCAGCGCCGCGACCTGCGCGATCCGGTCGACCATCGCGCCGATGGTGCGGCCGGCACGGTCCGCGTCCGCGCGGCCTTCGTCGACGCGCGCCACCGATTCCTCGATCAGGGCCTTGATTTCGCGCGCGGCGGTGGCGGAGCGCTGCGCCAGGTTGCGCACCTCGCTCGCGACGACGGCAAAGCCGCGTCCCTGTTCGCCGGCCCGCGCCGCCTCGACCGCCGCGTTCAGCGCGAGGATATTGGTCTGGAAGGCGATGCCGTCGATCATGCCGGTGATGTCGGCGATCTTGCGCGACGACGCGTCGATGGCGGCCATGGTCTCGACCACCTGGCCGACTTCTCGTCCGCCGGTACGCGCCGTCTCGAGGGCTTCGCCGGCGATCCGGTTCGCGTCGCGTGCATACTCCGCGCTGTCGCGCACGGCGCCGGTCAATTCTTCCATCGACGAGGCGGTTTCCTCGAGCGACGCGGCCTGCTCTTCCGTACGCGACGACAGGTCCGCCGTGCCGCTGGCGATCTCACCGGCCGCCGTACGGATCGCATCGGCGCCGCCGCGCACTTGTCCGACGATGTGGCACAGCCCGGCATTCATCGTGCGCAGCGACTGGAACAGCTGCGCGATTTCATCCTTGCCAGTCACCTCGATCCGGCTGTCGAGCCGGCCGTCGGCGATGGCGCCGGCGATGCCGACGGCCTGGCGCAGCGGCGCCGTGATGCTGCGACTGATCAGCCACGCCAGCGCCGCCGCCAGCAGGAGGCCGGCCGTGCCCAGGGCCACGCTCAAGGTGCGCGCGTTGCCATAGGCCTGCTCCGCTTCCGCACCGCTCTTCGCCATCAGCTTGCCGCCGATGCCGACGAGTTCGCGGACTTGCGCGACGTAGGCGGCCTGGTTGACGGCCATGCCCGTCGACAGCCAGGCGGAGGCCTCGTCGCGCTTGCCGGCGGCGACGAGTTCCAGCACGCGCGCCCGGTCGGCATCGCAGTGCGCCTTGAGTTCGTGCAGTTTGGCCATGATCTGACGCCCCTTGTCCGTGGTGGCGTTGCGCTCGACCCATGCCAGGTCAGCCATCACCTCGGCATCGCGCGCCTTCAGTTGGACGAGCTCGGCCTCGGCTGCGGCCGGGGTGGCGGCGAGGACGATATTGCGCGTGGCGATCGACACGTCCTTGATGCCATCCAGCGCCGCGGTGCTGCGCATGACTTTCGGAAAACGGTCGTTGATGACGAGCGACAGCGCCCCGTTGACGGAGGCGAGGCTGGCGATGCCGAGCACGGCCATGCCGCACAACAGCAGGAGGATGGCGCCAAATGCGGCGCCCAGGCGGGTCTGGATGGTGATGGTGCGTAGCATGGTGTCTCCGGCATTGTTAGTTTCCTTATGGAATCATGATGCTACAAGCCGTTCCCGTCTTTACGCCAGATGACAGAAATGTCGAGGTGATACCCAGGATGTATCACTATCAGTGAACGCCGCGCTTCCGCGCGATATTCGCACATGCGATGGCTGTCGTGGATAGGGTACTTCTACGGTATTGACCGGGCTGGCCGGGCTTCGGTAAGTTGCCATCCAACTTGGGATTCCATCATCAAAAGGCGTTTCACCATGACCCACCAATCCACTTACGTCGCCTCGTTCGACGATCTACGCATGACCGACGTCGAGTCGGTCGGCGGCAAGAACGCGTCGCTCGGCGAGATGATCAGCCAGCTGGCCGAGGCCGGCGTGCGCGTGCCGGGCGGCTTCGCCACCACGGCCCAGGCGTTCCGCGACTTCCTGGACCACTCGGTCGACGGCGGGGACTCCCTCGGCGAGCGCATCGCCAAGCGCCTCGAAGGCCTGGACGTGGACGACGTCCGCACCCTGGCCGCCAGCGGCGCCGAGATCCGCCAGTGGATCATCGACACCCCGTTCCAGCCGCGCCTGCAGGCGGAAATCGAAGCCTTCTACGACCGTCTCGTGGCCGATTCGGACACGGAAGTGTCGTTCGCCGTCCGTTCGTCCGCCACCGCGGAAGACCTGCCGGACGCCTCGTTCGCGGGCCAGCAGGAGACGTTCCTGAACGTCGTCGGCATCGACAACGTGCTGGAAGCGATGAAGCACGTGTTCGCGTCGCTGTACAACGACCGCGCGATCTCGTACCGCGTGCACAAGGGCTTCACCCACGCCGAGGTCGCGCTGTCGGCCGGCGTGCAGCGCATGGTCCGTTCCGACACGGGCGCCGCCGGCGTCATGTTCACCATCGACACGGAATCCGGTTTCAAGGACGTCGTGTTCGTCACGTCGAGCTACGGCCTGGGCGAGACCGTCGTGCAGGGCGCCGTCAACCCGGACGAGTTCTACGTGCACAAGCCGATGCTGGAGCAGGGCAAGAAGCCCGTCATCCGCAAGAACATCGGCTCCAAGCTGATCAAGATGGAATTCACGAAGGAAGCCAAGGCCGGCCGCTCCGTGCAGACCGTCGACGTGCCGATCGAGCAGCGCAACCGTTATTCGCTGACCGACGAGGAAGTCGTCGAGCTGGCCAAGTATGCCGTCATCATCGAGAAGCACTATCAGCGCCCGATGGACATCGAGTGGGGCAAGGATGGCCGCGACGGCAAGCTGTACATCCTGCAGGCGCGTCCGGAAACCGTGAAGTCGCAGCAGAAGGCGACGGATTCGCAGCAACGCTTCAAGCTGAAGGGTACCGGTACCGTGCTGACGTCGGGCCGCGCGATCGGCCAGAAGATCGGCGCCGGTCCGGTCCGTGTCATCAACGACCCGTCCGAAATGGAACGCGTACAGCCGGGCGACGTCCTCGTTGCCGACATGACCGACCCGAACTGGGAACCGGTCATGAAGCGCGCCTCGGCCATCGTCACCAACCGTGGCGGCCGCACGTGCCACGCGGCGATCATCGCCCGTGAACTGGGCGTGCCGGCCGTCGTCGGCTGCGGCGACGCGACCGGGCTGCTTGCGGACGGCACGTTCGTGACCGTGTCCTGCGCCGAAGGCGACGAAGGCCGCATCTACGAGGGCGAACTCGCGTTCGACATCACCCACGTGAAACAAGGTGAACTGCCGAAGATCCCGGCGAAGATCATGCTCAACGTCGGCAATCCGCAGCTCGCGTTCGACTTCCAGTCCGTGCCGAATGCGGGCGTCGGTCTCGCCCGCCTCGAGTTCATCATCAACAACAACATCGGCGTCCATCCGAAGGCAATCCTCGCCTACCCGGACATCGACGCCGACCTGAAAAAGGCCGTGGAATCGGTGGCGCGCGGCCATGCATCGCCGCGCGCGTTCTACGTCGACAAGCTGGCCGAAGGCGTGGCGACGATCGCCGCCGCGTTCTGGCCGAAGCCCGTCATCGTGCGCCTGTCCGACTTCAAGTCGAACGAGTACAAGAAGCTGATCGGCGGTTCGCGCTACGAGCCGGACGAGGAAAACCCGATGCTGGGCTTCCGCGGCGCCGCGCGCTACCTGGCCGAGGACTTCGCCGAATCGTTCGAGATGGAATGCATGGCGCTGAAACGCGTGCGCGACGAGATGGGTCTGACGAACGTCGAGATCATGATCCCGTTCGTGCGCACGCTGGGCCAGGCCGAGAAGGTTGTCAACCTGCTGGCGAAATATGGCCTGAAGCGCGGCGAGAACGGCCTGCGCGTCATCATGATGTGCGAAGTGCCGTCGAACGCCATCCTGGCCGAGCAGTTCCTGCAGTACTTCGACGGCTTCTCGATTGGTTCGAACGACCTGACGCAGCTCACGCTGGGTCTCGACCGCGACTCCGGCGTGGAGTTGCTGGCCAAGGACTTCGACGAGTCGGATCCGGCGCTCCAGGCGCTGCTGACGCTCGTCATCTGGGCGTGCCGGTCGAAGAGTAAATACATCGGTATCTGCGGTCAGGGGCCGTCGGACAATCCTGAGTTTGCGGCCTGGCTGATGGAGCAAGGCATCGAATCGATGTCGCTGAATCCGGACTCTGTGATCGATACGTGGCAGAAGCTGGCGGCGATTTAATCATGAACATTCCAACTCATATCGATATTCCGGTAAGCCGGATGGAAGGCGACTCGGGCGAAGTCTTGTTGTGCCGCCTCGAGGACTTGCCGGCGAACGCGCGCGTGCCGGGACCTGCGCGCGATGACCTGTTCGTGCGCTTGGCCGATGTCCAGCGCACGCGACACATGCTCGTCGTGTCTGCGAGCATGCGCCCCTGCCATGACGTGGATTGCGTCGCCGCGTATGTCGCCGACGACGGGACGAACATCAACTGGGACCGCGACTGTATCGGCCATGCCGCCGCGATCGGCGTGTTCGCGATCCGGCAAGGTTTCATTCATCGCGAACGGCTGCCCCGGGAGGGAACGTTTGCCGTGCGAATCTGGCAGCAGAACGTACGCAAGACGATCATCGTTCATGTCCCGGTCGCGGACAACGCGGTCGAAGGCGTTCGCGTCGAACTCGTCGATCCTGTCGCGACGCCGCGGCCGGGGACGGGCTCCATCTTCCCTACCGGCAACGCCGTCGACCGGTTCGACTTGCCGGGATTTGACACGGTGAGCGCCACGTTGATCGATATCGGTACGCCGACCATGCTGGTCGACATCGCAGACAGCGGCGCGTCCGGAGCCGGTGGCGCGGGTGCGGAGCTCACCCGTGTCTTGCGTGCCGCCGGCGCGGCACGGATGGGCAGGGCCAGTCCCATCCCGCGCATCGTATATGTGTCGGCACCGCGCGCATTTGTGGCCGCTGATGGCGCCCATGTCGCGGGCTGCGATGTCGATTTATGCGCGTGGGGTGCGGTGCCGGACTTGCTTGAGTCCGCGCCTGACGTAGTCACAATTGGCATCGGGGCAGGCATACCCGGTACTGTCGTTAACCGTAAAATGGAGTCCGTTGCGCGGAACACGATCAGAGTGGGTTATCCCGAGGGTATCGTGTCGGTAGTTGCTTCAGTGCGGTGCATGGATGGAGAATGGATCGTGACCAGGGTGCTCTTGCGTGGATCCGCCCGCGCTCTATCCGAGAACATCGTGCGTTTGCTGAATCAGGCGGGTTAGAGCAATACGGTGTCAGAGAGCAATCAGCGCACTCCTGAAAGGTTTGAACCGCCCCGGCTTTCGTGGAGGCCGGTTAGTGTGAGTCAGGCCGGGATGGCTTGACTGCTCAGTTGCTTGTAATAGTTTGCCTCAGCTTCGGCCGGCGGTATATAGCCGAGTGGCTCAAGCAGGCGGTGGTGGTTAAACCAGGACACCCATTCCAGCGTGGCCAGTTCGACGGCCTCACGCGTCTTCCAAGGAGCGCGGCGGTGGATCAACTCAGCCTTGTAGAGTCCGTTGATGGTCTCGGCCAAAGCGTTGTCGTAGCTGTCGCCCTTGCTGCCCACAGACGGCTCAATGCCGGCTTCTGCCAGACGCTCGCTGTACCGAATCGACACGTATTGCGAGCCGCGGTCGCTATGGTGTACCAACGCGTTTCGTTCCGGCTGACGCGCGTACAAGGCCTGCTCCAAGGCGTCGAGGACGAAGTCTGTCCGCATCGAGCTGCTGACACGCCAGCCGACGATGCGCCGGGCAAAGACGTCGATGACGAAAGCTACGTAGACGAAGCCCTGCCAGGTCGAGACATAAGTGAAATCGCTGACCCACAGCTGGTTCGGCCGCTGCGCCTTGAATTGGCGGTTGACCCGGTCGAGCGGGCATGGCGCCTTCGCATCCGCTACCGTGGTGCGCACGACCTTGCCGCGCATGACGCCTCGCAGGCCGGCCTTGCGCATCAAGCGCTCCACCGTACAGCGGGCCACATCGGTTCCCTCACGCCGCAGTTGGCGCCACACTTTGTCGGCCCCGTAGACCTGCAGGTTCGCCTGCCAGACCCGTTCGATCTCGACGCTCAGCACGTCGTCGCGCTGGACTCGTGAACAGCGCAGTGCCGGATTGCGCTGCTGCGCCGCGTGTCGCCAGTAGCCCGACGGCGCGACCTGCATCACCCGGCAGATCGGCTCGACACCGTAAGCATGGCGGTACTGGTCGATGAATGCCCTCACGATTTGAAGCGGCGGTCGAGCTCCGCCTGGGCGAAAAACGCACTCGCCAGACGCAGGATCTCGTTTGCCTTGCGCAGCTCGCGCACTTCACGCTCCAGCGCCTTGATGCGCTCCTCCTCGGCGGTGGTCGGCCCTGGACGCTGGCCGGTATCGCGCTCCTGCTGGCGTACCCAGCGACGTAGGGTTTCAGGTGTGCAGCCGATCTTGGCTGCGATCGATTCGATGGCTGCCCACTGCGAGTTGTACTCGCTGGCGGCCTCGCTGACCATGCGCACGGCGCGCTCGATGACTTCTGGGGAATACTTGGGTTGCTTCTTCATAGCTCCATTTTCTCAAACAATGGAGCCTCTACAAAACCCGGGGCGGTTCAATCCACCGCGGGCTATCTTTCGATAGGAGACCGTCTCTGTCGGCGCTTTCAGAATACTGAGAAAGCAATTATGAAAATTAACGGAGACATTGTGGACAGATTCAACAATCAAGTAGTCGTGATCACCGGTGCTGCTTCCGGCATCGGCGCCGCCACTGCCGCGCTGTTTGCCCGGGAGGGCGCTTCGGTCGTAGTGGCGGACATCGCGTCGACGGCATCGACAGTGCAAGCAATCAAGGATGCCGGCGGTGCTGCTATTGGTATCGAAGCTGATATCGCTACCAGCGCTGGCGCGCAAGCCACTGTGCGCTGCGCTATCGAACGTTTCGGACGCTTGGACATTCTTATCAACAACGCCGGCATTGGCACCGCGGCGATGACCGAGGCAACGACCGAAGAGGCATGGGACAAGTATTTCGACGTCAATGTCAAGTCGGGCTTCCTGTGCACCAAGTTTGCCTTACCCCATCTGCGCGAAGCCGAACGTCCCGTGGTCCTGTTCACCTCCTCGATCGCCGGCTTGGAGGGCGTCACCGGATTGATGGCCTATTGTGCATCCAAGGCTGCCGTGATCAATATGGCGCGATCGATGGCGCTCGAGTTCGCCGGGGAAGGAATTCGAGTCAACGTGGTTTGCCCGGGCGCCACCGAAACTCCGATGCTGCGCGGTGCTGCCATTCCTCTGGATGTCTTCGCCAACCAGCTCCCGCTGAGACGGTTAGTGCAGCCGGAAGAGATCGCGCAGGGTTTCGCTTACCTGGCCTCAAGCGCTGCAGGCTCGATCACTGGTCAGGTCCTGACCATCGACGGCGGATTCACGGCTGGAGACTTCAAGTCGGGCGCGTTTTCGGATAAGGCCTGACGCGGTTTAGTAACCAGTCAGGTTATTTCATTCATACATGGAGGCGGGACGCCGCCGTGCGTCTGCGCGCCGCAATATTCTCTTTAACTCGGGGTACAAGCATGTTTCGAGCACTTCACGCCATTTCTGTCGTGCGCCGCTGCGCACTGAGCGCATGGGGCGCCGCTGTCTTCATGGCCTCGCTTCCGACGCTTGCCCAAGCGCAGGCCGCAGGCGAATGGCGCAGCCCGCAACACATCTTCAAGCAGACCTGTGCGTTTTGCCACGGCACCGGTGTCGGTCCGGAGTTGCGCGGACGTCAGCTGCCGCCGGAGTACATCTCTTACGTCATGCTCAACGGCCTGCGCGCAATGCCGGCGTTTCGTCCAACGGATTTTTCACCGGCCGAAGTCGCCGCCGTGGCCAAAATGCTCCATGAGAGTCCCGCACCAACGGACGCAAAGGGCGTAATAGCTGGCGGCACGCCGACAGCTGATGCAGGATCGAACAGTGTGGGAGCTGCCAAATGAGTCTGTCGCGTCGACAATTTGTCTCCGGGTCCATTTTGCTGGGCGCAAGCCTCGCGGCTGGGTCAACGCTCGCGAAAACCCTGTCATCGGTCCGGGCCTCGGGGACTTGGGCGGCTGATTCACCGTTACTGATCCGTACTGGCCTGCCGCTCGATCAAGACCTGGCGAACGGTACTGCCGCAGCCATGCGTGCGCTCGGCGGTGGCGCAGTCCGCGAACTCCGATTGCCCGCGCGCCTCGAGGGCGGCCTGGATGCGCTGGCTGCCCAGCTGGAGCCATACCGCAAGCAGTGCCTGGTGGGCATCATGATCGATTCGTCGTTCATGCTGCTCCAGGAGGCCGTGCGCGATTTTTCCGGCGCAGTGTTGTGGCACAGCGCGCATATGGCGGGCCGGTGTATATCGGGAGCCGAGTTGGGGCACGGGTTGGTTCAGGTCGCTGCAGGGCTGAATGGCGCTTCCGAGGTTCTGGGCCGTCAGTGCGAGGCGCATCGGACAGGCCCAGTCCAGGAAGCGAGCTTCGTTTCGTTCGTCATTGAAATTTAAAGGATCATCGTATGGAATCGTTTGCCGCGTTGCCACCAGGCGTATCGAAAGAGAAGTTCAGCCAGGCGCTCAAGGAATACCGGGCCGCTCTCGGCGAGGAAAACGTTATCGCGCAGATCGAGCGCTTGGTGCCCTACACGAAGATCATGATCCCGGAAAGCGAGACACTGCACCAGCCTTCGGGCGTGGTCGTGCCGCTCAACGTGGAGCAGGTTCAGCGGGTCTTGGCAATCAGTAACAAGTACAAGGTGCCGGTCTGGCCCATTTCGATCGGGCGCAATCTGGGCTATGGATCCGCCGCACCGGCATCGCCGGGCCAGCTGGTGATGGACCTGCGCCGCATGAACAAGATATTGGAAGTCGATCCCGTCATGTGCACGGCGCTCGTGGAGCCCGGGGTGACCTATACACAGCTGGACAATTACCTGCGCGAGAAAAACTATCCCTTGTGGCTCAGCTTCCCATCTTCGGGCGGAATCACTGGCCCGGTGGGCAATACGCTCGACCGCGGTGTTGGCTATAACCGCTATGGTCAGCACATGGCCAACTTCTGCGGCCTGGAAGTCGCGATGGCCAGCGGGGAGCTGCTGCGCACCGGCATGGGCGGGGTGGCGAATTCGAACACGTGGCAGTCGTATCGCTGGGGTTACGGTCCCTGGCTCGACGGCCTGTTCACTCAGTCGAACCTTGGTGTCGTAACCAAGATGGGCTTGTGGCTGATGCCGGCGCCACCCGCCAACAAGGCTTTCGTGGTTGGCTGGGCGGACGACGAAGGGGCGGCGCGAGGCGTTGACGTCGCGCGCCAGCTGACGTTGTCTGGCGTGCTGGAAAATGGCGTGCTCGGTCACGCGCTGTACGGCCTGGCATCGGAAATGCGCCGGACCGAGATTTATACCGGGACGGGTTCGATCCCTGATGAAGTGGTGGCACGGCTGTGCAAGAAGCTCGGCATCGGTCTATGGAATTTCGTCGGGACGCTGTATGGCACCCAGGAGCAGGTCGACGTCAACTGGAAGATCGTCAAGTCGGCATTTGCCGCCAGCGGCGGCCAAGTGTTCGCCAAGGACGAGATCAAGGAATCGTCCATGCTGAATCACTGGCACGGCAATATGACCGGAAAACTCGACCTGTCCGAATTCGGTATCTATAACTTCCGGGGCGGCGGTGGTTCGTCCTGGTTCGCGCCAGTCGTGCAGGCGCGCGGTAGCGAAGCGCTCAAACAGATCAAGATGACCAAAGCCGTGATGACCGAATTTGGCTTCGACTATCTGGGAGGCTTCCTGATGGGGGGGCGCCACATGGATCATGTCAGTGACGTGCTGTTCGACCGCAGCAATCCGGACGAGATGAAGCGCGCTTATGCCTGTTTCGACAAGCTGATAGCAGTCAACGCTGCGGCTGGTTATGCCGTGTACCGCACGAACACGGCGTTCATGGAGAAGGTGGCGGATACCTATGGCCCCGTGCAGCGCGCGATCCAGAAAAAACTCAAACGCGCGCTCGACCCGAACGGGATCATCGCGCCGGGAAAATCCGGCATCCGTATCTGACGTTCATCCTGCGGCGCTCGATAGATGGACCGGCTGCTGTCGATCGAAGCATTCGTCACGGTGGCGAATGCGAAGAGCTTTGCCGGAGCCGCGCGCCAGATGCGGGTCTCGAACTCGGTGGTGTCGACCCGTGTGCGCCAACTGGAGGAATATGTCGGCGGCGCGCTGTTTCATCGTAATACTCGCAGCCTCCAGTTATCCGAGCTGGGCGCTGCGTTCCTGTCCGAGTGTTCGGACATCGCCTTGCGCGCCGACCGCCTGGTCGACCAAATGCGTGACGTCCGAGGCTCGGTCAGCGGCCGCCTCAAGGTACACGCTTTGCCCGGTTTCGTGTTCGGCCACCTCGCTGAACACCTGCGTGATTTCCAGGATCGCCACCCCTCCATTGGTCTCGACCTCATCGTCAGCGACGACGTGATCGATCCTGTCCGGGATGGCATCGACTGTGCCCTCCAAATCTTCAACCCCGCGTCAGACGAACTGATCGGGCGCAAGGTATTCCAAGTGCGAAGGGTGCTATGCGCCTCGCCACGGTACTTGGAAAAACATGGTCAGCCACAGATTCCTGCAGCCTTGCGCGCGCACCGTTTAGGCCTGTATTCAGGCTATCCGACTCGGGACCGCTGGGTCTTCGCGCGCGATGGCCAGGAGATACGCATGGATCTGGAGCCGGTCCTGCGTACCAACAGCGTCCATCTGCTCAAGGAATACGCGATCGAGCATGCCGGAATCGTATGCGTGCCGACGGTCGTGGCGGCGGATGCCCTGCTCAGCGGCGAATTGGTCCCCGTTCTGGTCGAGTGGTCACTGTCTTCTTTCTGGCTTTCAGTCGTGTACGCGCGCTCGCATCGCGGCGGCGCCAAGCTGCGGTTGTTCATCGACAGCCTGCTTGCCCGATATACCGACGAGCCGCCTTGGGACGCGCAGCTGGTTGCCCGCGGGATCCTCGGCGCGGTCGACGGACAACGCGTCGAATAGGTCGCGTCGCTCCGCGTCCGGGCTGTCTTCTCCTACTATCCGGGCGAGCTATCTTTGGGTAGGTGCCGCATCCGTTCCGCGCACATATCTTGTGTTCATAACCAGCGTTCACACAATCGGTGCGGTGCCTTCGGTATCCGCAGAACTCAAGGAGACAAAATGCAACAGCGCGGATTCTGGCGTTACGAGAACGGCCTGCTGGCCATGATGTGCATGACCTTCGGCTTCGTTTTTTTCGATCGCATGGCGATCGTCTTCATGTTCCCATACATCGTCAAGGATATCGAGCTCACCAATACTCAGATGGGAATGCTGACCTCGATGCTGTCGTTGATGTGGGCGGTATCGGGCTACATGATTGGCGCATATGCGGACCGGCGAGGAAATCGCAAGGCCATTCTGGTGGCCATGGTTACCGTGTTTTCGATATGTTCCTTCCTGTCCGGGATGGCGACCTCGTTCCTGTTTCTGCTGCTGTTTCGCGGCGTGATGGGACTGGCGGAAGGGCCGGTACTGCCAATCGCACAGTCCATGATGGCAGAGGAGTCCTCTCCCGCCCGGCGTGGTTTCAATATGGGCCTGTTGCAGAACGGTGCGGGCAGTTTGATGTCCCTGCTGCTTGGCCCAATCATTGTGGTGGCACTGGCCGAAACCTTTACTTGGCGCGTCGCTTTTTTCATCTCCGGAATTCCAGGATTGATCATCGCTGCGCTGCTGTGGCGCTTCGTGCGAAAGAACCAAGCCGGGCAGGGCGGGCTTGAGGCACCGATCATGACTCGGCCGACGAGTGCCATGGCCTTTGGCCAGTTGCTGGCATACCGCAATATCGTCCTGTGTGTACTGATCAGCTGCGCATTCCTGACGTGGTTCATCGTTCTCGTCACGTTCGCACCAATCTATCTGGTCAAGCAGCGCGGTCTGTCGCCAGAGTCAATGAGTACCGTCATGGCGGCGCTTGGCATGGCCGCCGTGATCTGGGGCTTCGTCGCCCCCGCGCTGTCGGACCGCTTTGGACGCCGCCCGATCGTGGTGTTTTTCTGCCTGGTGTCGATACTGGCGCCGCTGTCGATCATCCACGTCCATGGCTCCGCCATGGTGATGGCGTGCGCAATCTTCTTCACCTACGCCGGTGCAGGCTGTCTTCCGCTGGTCATGGCGACCATTCCATCCGAAACCATTCCATCCCGTTATGTTGCCACAGCCCTGGGCTTGATCATGGGCGCGGGCGAAGTCATCGGCGGGGTGATTTCCCCGGTAGTCGCGGGTATGGCGGCGGATCGCTTTGGTGCCGAAGCGCCGTTCTGGATGTCGGCGGGCGGTGCGGCGCTAGCGACTGCGCTGGCACTGTGCCTAGTGGAGACCGCACCGGCGGCCCTTGAGCGCCGCCAGCGCATGGCTCCTGGCATTCCGGATTTGCGGTCGGGATTATCCGAGGACGCCTGATTTTCACGGTGGGGCAGGGCCACCACAACACTGTACAACAATCAAGTCGCACAACAACTACAAGGACAAGGAGACTGTATGCAAGCTCGCAACAACTGCAATCACGCAGGCAATGATCACGGCGGTCGTCTCAAGATCATCGCGCGTTCCATCGCCGGCGCCATGATACTGCTCGGGAGTGCAGGCATCGCACGCGGGACGGACATCCCGACTGGCAATCCCGACCTGAAGATCAGGTTCGACAATACCATCAAATACAGCGCCGCCTGGCGCGTCAAATCGCTCGATGAGCGAGTCGCCGCGCCAGGCGGCGACTATACCATCGCCAACCCGAACCTGGACGACGGCGATCGCAATTTCGGGAAGGGGCTGATCTCGAACCGCGTCGATCTGCTGTCCGAATTCGATATGGCGTATCAGGCGTATGGCCTGCGCGTCAGCGGCGCTGCGTGGTACGACGATGTCTACAACAGTCACAACGACAATCCGGGCCTGCCGACGTTGAACAGTGCGAGCGTAGGTGCCGGCAGTTTTACGGAAGCGACGCGTCGCCTGCATGGCCGTAAGGCCGAACTGCTGGACACCTTCGTGTACGGTAAATTCGATCTCGGCTCGATGCCGCTGACGGTGCGCGCAGGGCGCTACAACCTGTTGTACGGCGAGACGCTGTACATCGGGGGAAACGGCTTTTCCAACGCCCAGGTACCGATCGACGTCATCAAAGCCTTGTCGGTGCCGAACGCACAGTTCAAGGAGATCGGGATGCCGGTCGGCCAGGTGTCCGGCAATTTGCAAGTGGCAGCCGGTGTCTCGGTCGGTGCCTACTACCAGTACAAATGGCGCAAATACCGGTTGCCGGCCTCGGGTAGCTACTTCAGCTTTGCGGACTTCCTCGACGAAGGTGGCGAGCGTCTGCTGGTCGGACCTGGTGTGGCCTTCACGAGGACCAGAGACCAGGAGGCGCGCAATTCCGGGCAAGGCGGGATGCAGATCAAGTTCAAGCTGCCAGGCTCAGAAACGGAATTTGGCTTATACGCGGCCCAGTACCATGACAAGGTGCCGCTGCTGCAGATCCGTCCGGCTTCGGGCACCTATCAGCTGGTTTATCCGGAGGGGATCAAGACCTACGCGGCAAGCTTCTCGACGTTGTTCGGCGAAACCAACGTGTCGGGCGAGATCTCGGTACGCCGCAACACCCCGTTGGCACCGCTCGGCGGGGTTGTCGTCGCCCTCGATCCGAGCGCCGACAATGCTGGCAATCCGGCATACCCTACCGGGAATTCGTTCCATGCGAACACGTCCTTCATCACGCTGCTGCCGGCCAACAGCTTGTGGCAAGGAGCCCAACTGGTGGGTGAGCTCGCGTTCAACCGCCGCACCAGCATTACTCGCAATGCGGCCGCCTTGGACACGAACACCACACGTGACGCCTGGGCGACCAAGCTGGTGTTCGAGCCCTCGTACTTTCAAGTGCTACCGGGCGTCGACATGACCGTGCCGCTGGGTCTCGGCTACCAGCTGAGAGGTCGTTCGTCGGTGTTCCAGTACGCGCCGGAGCATGGTGGAGACGCCAGCATCGGTGTGAACGTCGATTACCAGAAGACTTGGCGCGCCAGCCTGCAGTACACGCAGTACCTGGGTCGCGCCGGTGCCGTCCTGTCCGGGCAGGGACTGCCGGGACAACCCTTGTCCTTTGCCCAGGTCTACAAGGACCGTAACTTCATTTCGCTCTCGGTCCAACGCACCTATTAATCGAAGAACCACGTCAGGAGACTCCATGAACCATCAAATGCATCGCGTCGGGCTGGCCGCTGCCCTGTGCCTGTCCAGCAGCATGCTGTACGCAGCTGTCGGCGCCGACGAGGCGGCCCAACTCAAGACCACGCTGACTCCGCTCGGCGCGGAGCGTGCCGGCAACAAGGACGGCACTATTCCGGCATGGCAGGGAGGCATCACCAAGGCCGTTGCGGCGAGCGGCAAACTGCCGGCCGATCCGTTCCCTAACGAGAAGCCAGTGTTGCAGATCACCGCTGCCAACATGGCGCAGTACGCCGACAAGCTGAACGACGGTACGCGTGCCTTGCTGAAGAAGTACCCCTCCTATCGCATCGATGTCTACCCGACGCATCGGACTGCCGCCGCGCCACAGTGGGTATACGAAAATACCTTCAAGAACGCCACCAACGCCAAGCTGACTCAGAATGGGTTGTCGATTACCGGCGCTTACGGCGGCGTGCCGTTCCCGATTCCTAAATCCGGTATCGAACTGTATTGGAATCACACCCTGCATCCGCGCGTGGCGTCCAACCAGTTCGGCTTCCGTAATATCGTCGGATCGGCCGACGGCCGCCGTACGCTCGCATCGCGCTCGGACAACAACAATCAGTTCCCGTACTACTTCAAGGATGGCTCGGCCGAGAAGTGGGACAAGAACTACCTGCTGTCGCGCTTCATGACCACGGAACCTCCTTTCAAGGCCGGCGAATCGCTCGTCGTCCGAGACAGCATCGACACTGCCAATGCGCGCGCTGCGTGGCAGTACCTGGTTGGCCAGCGCCGCGTGCGCCGCGCGCCGACGGTGGGCTATGACACGCCGGACTTCGTTGCCTCGGGAGCGAACTATTTCGATGAGGTCATCGGCTTCTGGGGAGGGCCTGACCGCTACGAGTGGAAGCTGATCGGGAAGAAGGAAATGTATATCCCGTACAACGACAACCGCTTCTTCAACACACCCGAAAAAGAAGCCTTCGTAGCGTTCCACACCAATCCCGACAAGGTGCGCTGGGAACTGCACAGGGTCTGGGTGGTCGAGGCCACGCTCGCGCCGGGCAAGCGTCACGCGATCCCGAAACGCACGTTCTACTTCGACGAGGACACCTGGGCGGTTGCGGGTATCGACGGTTATGACGCTGAAGGCAAACTGTGGCGCACCACCCAGGTGTTTCCATTCGTAGTGCCCGAAGTGCCGATCGTCGCCGCTGACGTCGTGATGGTCTACAACCTGCAGGCCGGCACGGTCAGCTGCATCCAGTGTCTGAATGACGAGTACTGGAAGCCGGTGGCGTCACGTCCGGACAGCTTCTTCACCGGCGACTCGCTCGGCGCCGACGGGGTGCGCTGAACCGCGCATCTGATGACCTCCCGCCCGGTCCGACCGGGCTGTTATCGACTGCTTACATCGATCCCATGACGTTCACATTCTTTCAACGCGGCCGTGCCGCGTGCCTGCTCGGCTGCATGCTGACGGTGCTGCTCGCAGGCTCCGGGCCGGCGGAGGCCGACACATTGAGCACACCGGCGAAAATGAGCACCCGCTCGAGCCAATCCGTATTACTCGCCGTTGCACGCGCCGGCAAGCGCCTCGTGTCGGTCGGCGAACGTGGTGTAGTTCTCCTGTCCGACGACAACGGCGGGTCTTGGAAACAGGCACACGTGCCAGTCAGCGTTGCCTTGACCGGTGTGACCTTCGCCACGGCGAAGAAGGGCTGGGCGGTAGGCCATGGCGGCGTGGTGCTGCATAGCGTCGACGGCGGTATGACCTGGGCCAAGCAGCTGGACGGGAACCAGGCGGCTGCCGCCATGCTGGCGGCAGCCGAGGCTGGCGCCAAGGATGCGCCTTCCCTGTCCGAGGCGAAGCGCATGGTGGCTGACGGAGCCGACAAGCCATTCCTGGATGTGTACTTTGCGGATGAACAGCACGGCATGATCGCCGGCGCCTACGGGCTGTTCTTTTCCACTGAAGATGGCGGTCGCAGCTGGATTCCGCGCCAAGGGGCAATCGACAACCCCAGAGGCAAGCACTTGTACCGCTTCCATGCTGGCGACCGTGCCTGGTATCTCGCGGGGGAACAAGGCGCGTTGTTCCGCTCGCAGGACCGAGGCCACAGCTGGAGCGCCTTGGCCACCCCCTACAACGGCACGTTCTTCGGCGTGCTGGAAGGCGCCAACGGCGAGCTGGTGGCATACGGCCTGCGCGGCAACGCGTGGTGGAGCGCCGATCAGGGCGCGAACTGGACCAAGAGCGAAACCGGTATGCCTGTCACTCTGACTGCCGGCGTGCGTGCCGGCGGTGCCTTGCTGCTAGCTGACGAAGCTGGCCATGTGCTGCGCAGTACCGATGGTGGTCGAAATTTCAAGCCGGTACCGGTAGCGCAGGCCGCACCGTTTACCGACGCCGTCATCGGCGCCGACGGCGCGCTGGTGCTGTCGGGCGCGCGCGGCATCAGCCTTGTGCGCGCGGACACCTTCACGATCGGAAGCAAACCATGAAACACGATACTTCGCTCGATGAGCATCCGGTGATCCGGGATCTGAAGAATTTTGACCTGCAATCAGGATCGCTCGCTGAACGCCTGCTTTTCAACAACCGGCTCGTGGTGATGGCGCTGTGTGTGCTGGTGACGCTCTTGCTTGGCCACCAGGCGCTTCGCCTGCAGCTCAACGCCAGCTTCGAGAAAATGATTCCGGCGAAGCACCCGTACATCGTCAACTACCAGGCGAACAAGGCTGAGCTGGCCGGCCTGGGCAATGCGTTGCGTGTGGTGGTGGTGGCGCGCCAGGGCAGTATCTTCGATGCGACCTACCTGGACACGTTAAAGAAGCTCAATGACGAACTGTTCCTGCTGCCGAGTGTAGAGCGTCCATTCATGAAGTCGCTGTGGACGCCCGCCACCCGCTGGGTCGGCGTGACCGAGGAAGGCTTGGACGGCGGCCCCGTCATCCCCGATGACTACGATGGCTCCGCGGCGAGCCTGGAAAAGGTGCGCTTGAACGTTGAGCGCTCGGGAGAAATCGGCCAGCTGGTAGCCCAGGACTACCAGTCAAGCATCATCCTGCTGCCCTTGAGCGAGTCGGCGGATGCCAACGGCAAGCCACTCGATTATCACGCGCTGTCGCAGCGGCTCGAACAGCTGCGTGCGAAGTATTCGAACGACAACATCGAAGTCCGGATCACCGGCTTCGCCAAGGTGGTGGGCGACCTGATCGACGGCATGCGCGAAGTGCTGATGTTCTTCGCCATCGCGATCGCGATATGTACCGCGATCCTGTTCTGGTACACGCGCTGTGTGCGCAGTACCGTGCTGGTCGTTCTGTGCTCATTGGTGGCCGTGGTCTGGTTGCTTGGGCTGTTACCGTTGCTCGGCTATGTGATCGATCCGTTTTCCGTCCTGGTGCCGTTTCTGGTGTTCGCCATCGGCATGAGCCACGGCGCCCAGAAAATGAATGGCATCATGCAGGATATCGGCCGTGGCACTCATCGGCTGGTGGCGGCGCGCTACACCTTTCGTCGCCTGTTCCTGGCGGGTCTGACGGCGTTGATGGCCGATGCGGTCGGGTTCGGCGTGCTGATGGTCATCCAGATCCAGGTCATCCAGGATTTGGCCGTCACTGCGAGCATCGGCGTGGCCATGCTGATCTTTACCAACCTGGTGCTGCTGCCGATCCTGCTGTCCTTCACCGGCGTAAGCGCGGCGGCGGCCCGGCGCAGTCTCGAGAGCGAAACGGCAGCCACCGGCAGCGCCCCCAAACATGCGTTCTGGGCTTTTCTCGACCTGTTCAGTCAGCGCAAGTGGGCCAGCGTCGCCATCGTGGTGGCGGCTGTCCTGGGCGTGCTCGGCTTTGCCGTCAGCCATCACCTCAAAATCGGCGACCTGAACCCGGGCGCTCCGGAACTGCGTCCAGATTCGCGCTACAACCAGGACAACGCTTACATCGCGCGGCATTACGCAGCCAGCAGCGACATCTACGTGGTGATGGTCAAGACCCCGCAGTTCCATTGCGCCCACTATCGTACCCTGGAGCAGGTCGATGCGCTCGAGTGGCAGCTGCAGCAGCTGCCGGGCGTGGCGTCGACCAAGTCGCTGGCTTCGCTGTCCAAGCTTGCGGCAGCAGGCATGAATGAAGGCAGCCTGGAGTGGTACGAGATACCACGTACGCAGGACATGCTCAACGCCATCATTACTCGTGCGCCGCGCGAGCTGTTCAACCAGAACTGTGACCTGCTCACCGTATATGCCTACCTGAAGGACCACAAAGCGGACACGCTCGACAGCGTGGTGCGCACCGTTGAGGAATTCTCACGCGCCAACGAACTGAAGGACGTGAAATTCTTGTCGGCGGCGGGCAATGCCGGCATCGAGGCGGCTACTAACATCGTCGTCAAGCGCGCCAATACCGAGATGCTGCTGCTGGTCTATGCGGCGGTCATCGTGCTGGCATTCATTGCCTTCCGTTCCTGGCGCGCGGTGGTGTGCGCTGTCCTGCCGCTCATGCTGACCTCCGTGCTGTGCGAAGCCTTGATGGTCGCACTCGGCATTGGTGTCAAGGTCGCGACTTTGCCGGTGATCGCGCTCGGGGTCGGGATCGGCGTCGACTATGCCCTCTATGTACTGACGGTGACGCTGGCGCACCAGCGGGCAGGCCTCTCGTTGTCCGAGGCGTACTACAAGGCCTTGCTGTTCACCGGGAAGGTGGTGGTGTTGACAGGGATAACGTTGGGCATCGCGGTAGCAACCTGGGCATTCTCTCCGATCAAATTTCAGGCCGACATGGGCATTTTGCTTGCCTTTATGTTTGTCGGGAATATGTTTGGGGCATTGATTTTGTTGCCCGCGCTGGGGCACTTCTTCCTGCGGTCAAAACCCTCCACCACCGTCACCCCCGACAGTGGGCGGCAGACGCCGCGCGCCGCCTCGGGCGCAAGCGTTTGAAAGCATGAGTCCGAGGGTCCGGTCGAAAGATAGGTGACCCGCGCCCTGCGCGGCCGTGTAATGGGAGCAGGAATACCGGTACTGATCGGTTCTGTTTTACTGATGTGTAATTGAACAACGAATGGAGAAATGATGGAGACGATAGATGGCGTTCTAGTGGCCGGTGGTGGCCCGGTGGGCTTGCTCACGGCACTCAAGCTGGCACGTGCCGGCGTTCCGGTAACGGTGCTCGAAGCCGAGGCCGAGGTCCTGAATTCGCCGCGTGCGATTGCTTACCAGCCGCCCACCACGGCCGCCCTGGAGCGTCTGGGACTGCTGGACGACGTACTCAAACGCTCGGTCAAGAGTCCCGACGTGGCGTTCCGTCGTGTGGACGGCTCACCGCTGGCGATTCTCAACTGGAGCGTTTTAAAGGACACCACGCCGTACGACTACATGCTGCTGATCGGTCAGGATACGCTGTCGCGCGTGATCGTCAGCCATCTGAAACGCTACGCACACGTGGAGATCCGTTGGGGCCATCGGGTGTCAGGTGTCAGCCAGAACGCAAACGGCGTGACTGTCAGCGCCGCAACCGCAAATGGTGAAGTGCGGATCCAGGCCCCTTGGTTGGCAGCCACTGACGGAGCCCGCAGCCCTGTACGGGAAAGTCTCGGGATTGCCTTCGAGGGCATTACATGGCCGGAACGCTTTGTCGCCACGAACGTCTTCTACGATTTCCATCTGCACGGCTATTCGCGGGCCAACTTCATCGTCGACCCGGTCGACTGGGCCGTCATCGCCCAGATCGACAAGACGGGCCTATGGCGCGTCTGCTATGGCGAGGACGCGTCGCTGTCGGGAACCGAGATACGCGCGCGCCTGCCTGAGCGCTTCAAGCGTCTGTTGCCGGGGGCGCCCGAGCCCGAAAGTTACCGGGTCGACCTGTGCAATCCCTACCGTGTGCATCAGCGCGCCGCTGCCCGCTTCCGTGAAGGGCGCGTGCTGCTGGCAGGCGATGCTGCGCATGCGACCAATCCGATCGGTGGTCTTGGCCTGTCTACCGGGGTGCTGGACGCCGAACGCCTGGGCGAGGTGTTGGCCGCGGTATGGCTGGGCAAGGCTTCCGAGGATCTCCTCGACGCCTATGCTGCCGACCGCCGCCGCGTGTTTCTGGAGGTGTCCAGCCCGATTGCCAGCGAGAACAAGCGACGTATTTCGGAAAGCGATCCAGCCAAGCGCGCGCAGGATGAAGCCGGCCTTGCGGCGGTCAACGCGGACCCCGCCTTACAGTTCAATATTCTGTCGGGGTTCGAGGCGCTTAACGGGCGCTGGTTCAATGAACGGGATCATCAGTCCGGGCGTGCGGACTGATCAGGGTTGAATCTTGGGCGCCGGGCCCGCACCGGTCCGGCCCTCAATCATGAAGGAGCGCTCTTGGCTGCCACCGACATCGTCGATTCACCCGCCCAGCCCGTTTTTTCCGTGCCTCGCCCGCATACTGCCGGCATCCAGGCGCGTGCGGCAGCATTGCTGCCACTGTTGCGCGCCCAGCAGCGGGATAACGCGGCGCGCGGCCATGTCTCCGAAGTGCTGCACCAGCAATTCGTCAAAGCCGGGTTTTACCGTATGTTGCAACCACAGCGCTTCGGCGGCCTGGAGCTCGATTACCTGAGTTTTGCCCGCGCCATGCAGACGATTGCGCGCGGCGACCCGGCTGTCGCCGCTGTCCTGGCCCAGACCGTCGCGCAACCGGCGTTGCTGGCTTCCTACTGGCCCGAGTCGACTCAGAAGGACCTGTTTCTTGGTGATGGGAACATTATTGCCGCGCACGCGTGCTCGCCAGCCGGCAGCTGCGTTGCCGTCGACGGCGGTTATATGGTGGAAGGGTTGTGGACGGACTGCGCCGGCGTCACGCATAGCACGCATTTCATCGGATCTTCGATCCTGCGCGCATCCGACGGGCAGCAGTATCAAGCCCGCTTCGTTCTGGACCACGGTTGCTACACCGTGCTGCACCAGAATCAGCGTCGGGGGCCAAGCTGCTCTAGCGTCAAGGTGACGCGCCAGTTCGTCTTGGCCCGACGGGTGGTCCTGTTCAGCCATTGCACACGCATTCGCTACGACGAAATGCCCGGCTTGGCCGTGCACCCCAACCCAATGTATTTGGCGACAGGAACGGTGCTGGTAGAAGTTGCAGCGGTGAGCCCCATGATTGGCGCGGCGTTGGCGGCACTGGACGAATACCGTGCCATCGTACTTTCCCAGCGGGCGAACATCCCGGAGGGAAAGGGACCGCACGACAGGCGCCTGCTGCACGGCACTTTCGGCCGCGCGGTTGTGCTTGTCGACTGCGCGGAGACGCTGCTGGAGCGCGCCCTTCATACCTACCAGGAGCAGTGTGAGGACTGGCAGCGCAGTGGCACGCCCACCGGCACCGAGGCCAGCATGCGCGTTTGGGCCATGCTCGACAGCGCCGGGCGGATGGCGGCTGAAGCCACCGAAGCGCTGTACATGGACGGCGGCACAGCTCCGGTTGGCGGAGATCGCCGGATGCAGCGCTACCTCGACGATGTGCACCTGCAGCTAGAACATCATGGCCACCTGCAAGCCGACCTCCTGATCCGCATTGGCCGTGCTCAGCTCAACCCGTCAGAACGCACCCGGGCACAACAACCCGATGAATGACCACCCGACCATCCAATTCAAACCATGAGGATTGCAGTATGAATCAACACAAGGAGCAGGAAGTGCAGGCATTAACGCTTGCCGAGCAGGGGCACTTTTGGGTCAACATCGAGCGCCGCGCCCTGGATGGCGCCAGCGTGGCTTGTGGCCAGATGTTCGTGCAGTATCAGATCCCGGCACAGCAGCGCCATCCGCACCCGATCGTCATGGTGCATGGCGGCGGCGGTCAAGGGTTGGACTACCTCGGCACGCCGGACGGCCGTCCCGGCTGGGCCACCTGGTTTCTGCGCCAGGGCTACGCGGTGTACGTGGTAGACCGGCCTGGCCATGGGCGCTCTCCGCTGCATCCCGATGCGATGGGCGCAATGACCCCCTTGCCCAGCTATGAAATGATCAGCGCGCTGTTCACCGCGCCAGCGCCTGCCGCGTGGCCGCAGGCGGCTCAGGCCAGCCAATGGCCAGGGAGTGGCGTGCCGGGCGATCCAGCCCTCGACCAGCTGATGGCAGGCATGGGGCCGATGTTGGCCGACCTCAAGCTGAGCCAGTCGCTGATGCAGTCGGCCGGTGCGGCGCTGCTCGATCGAATCGGTCCCGCCATCCTCCTGACCCACTCGATGGGTGGACCGTTCGGCTGGCTGGTCGCTGACGTGCGACCGGAACTGGTCAAGGCAATTGTCGCGGTCGAACCGCTGGGGCCGGTCTTCGATGAGTTCGCGCCCGGCATCGGCCGCTTGGAATGGGGACTGACCGCGGTGCCGATGCAGTTCGATCCGCCGGCCGTGCACCCCAGCGAGCTGCGTACCGAGCGGCGCACGGCGCCCGGACCAGGGCAGGTGGATTGCTTACTGCAAGCAGAGCCGGCGCGCCTGCTGCCTAATCTGAAGGACTTGCCGATTCTGGTCGTGACTGCCGAGGCGTCGCTCTTCGCTCCGTTCAACCACGGCGCCGCAGATTTTCTGCTCCAGGCCGGCGCTGCTGCCGAGCATCTGCGACTGGAACAGGTCGGTATTTACGGAAACGGCCATATGATGATGGCGGAAAAAAACAGCGACCAGATCGCGCAGGAGATTGGCCGCTGGCTCGAACGGTGCGAGTGAATCCCGCCGGACAATTAGTGCAGATAGCCCATCTGGCGCGCCTTGTGCAGCGCCATGTGGCGCCGGCGCACCCCGAGTTTGCCGTAGATCTGCTGCAGGTACCATTTGACCGACCCTTCCGTCATGCCAAGTCGGTCGGCGATTTCCTTGTTGAGCAAGCTTTGCTCGACATACTTGAGGATGTCCATCTCCTTGGCGTTGAGCGGTTCGCAAGGCGCTTCCCGGTCCGGTATTTGCATTTGACCTGCCCGCAGCGGTGCCGTCGTCAGGACGTGAGTCGGGACGCTGGCCTGCAGCGCGTTGGCCAGTTGAGCGCCGAATTCAGCCAGGTCGATGGAATCGTCGATGTCGAGCACCTTGAGCAGTAGCGACTTGACCGGTTCGCCTTCTTCGACAAAACTGAGAACCATGCCGATCGGGGCGGCCGCCACCACCGCATCCTTTATCGCGCGCACTGCCGCACGTCCGTCGCCGCTCATCTGGTATGCGCGCGCCAATAGGATTTCCATGCGAATCCTGGTGCGCACGCAGCCGCGACCTTCCGCGAAGCTGATCCACTGACGTAGAACACGCAACGCTTCCCTGGCGGCGCCGGTAGCCATCGCTATCCGTACCCAAGTGATGGCAATGGCTTCGTGTTTGGTCGTCATCGTGGCTGTTGGCAGTACTTGGCTACCCGAGATCGGTAGTCCGGCATCGGTAGCGTGACGTACCGCGCCAATGACGTCATCACGCAGCAGGCACAGGCGCACACGTTCACTCACGATGTTCCAGAACAGTCGATAAAGCGAATGCGTCAGGGCGAATTCGAAACCTTCCGTGAGTACCCGATTGGCGCTTTCATGATCGCCTTTGACGGCTGCCAGCCGGGCGCGGCCAATATAACCAGCGATCAAGCTTTCGGTGAAGCCCAGACGCTGGGCCATTGGAAGATTGCGCTCCAGCAGCGTGCGGGCTTCATCGAATTCCATTCTTTCGACCTGCACCTCGGCAAGCATCAGCGACGGTACGAGCGCCAGCGGGACTTCGTCGATCCCGATACGCCCAATGTTGGCGATCTCGATGGCGTTGCGATAGCCGGCGATCGCGGCGTCGAAGCGACCCAGCTGCAGCAATGCCGGCCCGAGGATACACTCGTGCCACACCTTTCCAGGTTCGGCATTGGCCTTGTTGAAGGAGGCTCGCGCTCTGGCGTTCAATCGTTCGACATCGGCCAAGCGGTATTGCTCACGCTGGGCGTACAGCAAAGACACGTGTAACGAGCCTTCAAGAAAGCCATCGCAATATGGGAAATTCTCGAGAAGCTCTATGCATAGGCGTTCAACTTCAGGCATGTCATCGGTAAACTGAGCAATCATCATTTTCCGATGTTTGAGCAAGTGCGGCAACGAATAACGGTCGCCGCCGCTATCGGCCGTGGTCGGGTCGTGAGAATCCATCCGCTGCGCCACCGAATCGATCAGCGCGTGGGCCTCTTCAAAGCGCCACGACAGGGTCAGCAACCAGGCGCGCTCCAGCTGGATCTTCGGGTAGCGCGCCAGCACCTGCTCAGGCAACTGACGCGCCCAGCGAGTCAGGGTCCAGTGATTACCCTTGAGGTACAACTCATACCAAGCCTGTGTAAAAAGCTGGGCGGCAAAATCGATGGCGCCAGCCTGTATGGCATGCTGGAAGGCTTCGTCCGTCAGGCCGTTGGCAGCCAGCCAGCGACTGGCATTGCGATGCAGCGTGCTAGTCTCGCCCGCATGACGCTCGGTCAATTGATTAAACAGAAAGGCCGAGAACAGATGGTGGTACCTGTACCAGTGGCCGTGATCATCCAGCGAAAAGATGAACAGCCCGGACTTTTCCAGCAGCTTGAGCATGGCGCGTGCATCGTCGCGCCCGGTTACAGCGTTACACAGTTCCGCGCAAAAACGATTCAGGATGGACGTACACAGCAGGAACTGTTGCACCTCCGGCGCCAAGCGATTGAGCACATCTTCGGCCAAATAATTGCCGACATCGCGGTGGGAACCGGAAAAATCTTTCAGCAGTGCGCTGGCATCCGCGCAGCGCGCCAGTGCCAGCGATACCAGTTGCAAGCCAGCTGGCCAACCCTCCGTCTTGCGTACCGCCAGATCGACCAGCGCCAAGGGCACCATGGCACCGCCGTCGGTCGCGCTGATAAATTGCTGCGCCTCCTCAGGCGAGAAGCGCAGGTCGTCCACATCGATCTTGCCAACCGCACCCAGTACACGCAGGCGGCCCATGGTGAAACTGGGTTCGGCACGAGTTCCCAATATCAGATGAAAATTGTGCGGGCTATCGCTGAGGATCGCGCTGACTAACTGCTCGGCTTCGCTGCCAATGATGGCATGGAAATCGTCGAGCAGCAGGAACACCGGTTCGCGCACGGTCTTCAAAGCATTGCAGAAGTCTGCGGCATGGTCGCCCAGTGTGGCGCCATGGGCCAGCGTGGCGTCCACTGTTACCGCGGCGGCGAACCCGGCCACGCTTTGACACAACGCAGCCTGCAGATATTCCACCAGCTCAGCCATCGAGCCCGTGAACTCCTGCATGCTGAGCCAGGCCGCTTGCTGTCCGGTCCGTGTCAGGCTCTCATAACAGCTGACCATGGCGGTCGTTTTGCCGTAGCCCGCAGGGGCCTGGACCAACGTCAAACGGTGACGCATGACTTCGGTAAGCAACTGCGTCGAGCCGCGACGAATGATCAGGCTCCCGTCCTTGTGGGGCGGAAATAAGCGGGTGGAAATAATTCTCATCACACCCCCGGCTCAGCGAAGCGGTACCAATGGCCAAGAGTGGGGGGACAGCCCGATGTCCGGGCAGTTCGGTCGAGTCAAGGGCGTCATGAAGATGTCGTCTCCGCAGTATGACAACGGCTTATATTCTATATTTGGGATCAATATACCTATCTTACTCCCGAACTTACCTATCGAAAGATAGCGGCGAAGCCGGATCCAACAAGTAAACACGGGCTGTCACATGATGCCAACAATCATGTCCGACAGGGGAGGTTGATTATGCGGAAATTGCGACAGCTCTCTTCGGAAATTGGCTGCTATTCATGGTTACAGCGACTGGCTAGACTCTTTTCGCCAACGTCAACGTGTGTCAACAACAAACCATGATGGAGATAGTATGAGCGCCGCTTACGAAACCAAATTCGCCTCACTGGAGAATTACGAAAAAGGACACGTCGAAGTGATCGACGACGACGTCAAGCACTATGCGATGTCGAACTGCTTCGACATCGCCAGAAAATCTCGACCGTACGAGAAAGTTGTATTCGGTATTAACCAGATTTACGTGCTTGAAACCATTCGTGCGGAAGGCGACTCGCCATGGTACGCATGCGCCCACGACGAGTTCGTGATGAGCATGGATGGAGAGGTAGAGATTCATCTGGTCAAACTCGCGGCCCCAGCGACCGCCGATCCGGAAAAGAACGGCGCCGTGCTCGTTGGTGGTGAGCCTCAGGGTCAGAAAATGGGATGGATGAAGATTCGTCGCGGCCATCAAGCGCTGTTGCCAAAAAACTGCGCTTACCGCTTTCATTCGAACAGCCCGGCGGTGCTGGTCCAGCAGACCTGCAAAGGCGACCTGTCGATCGAGCGTTGGAGTGAAATTTGTCAGACCGCCTGAGCAATATTCCCGACCTGCCCGTACTTACGATTTCCAGTCAATCATCCGGAGACATACAATGAACGCACCCTCTGACCTGCAGAAAGTCATTTCCAGCCAGCCACATGCCGTGCTGGGCTATCGCGATTTCGACCTCGGTTCCTTCCGTTTCCAACGCGACGAGTATTTCGCACACATCCGCTGGACGACGCGAGACGGCCGTCCGATGAGTCATACCATCGATATCGGCAACTTCCTGCGCGCGCTGATGCGCGACGTTGCGTGGGGCTTCTTCTATGGCTGGGTCAATTTCGACGAGGTGTTCGGCACCTGCAACCACTACAGTTCGGTCGACCTGTTCGCAGGCACCTACAACCGGACCATGAAGGATGCTCAGGTCGATTGCATGGAGAATTTCCCCACCGAGCAGATCCGGTCGACGTTCGTGGAACTCCTGGATGACTGGACCAATGCCGGTTTTGATCCGTTCGCCGCGCCGCAAGAGACCGGTACACCCTATGGCCGCAAGAATGGCAACAATATGGAGGCAACTCATCGCGCGCGCGAGCTGGCAAAGCGCTGCGTAGGCTTGCGCGACGATCTAGGCCTGCGCTCGGACGCCAGTGGTGCACCCATCAACCGTGCTTTTGCCGACGTCCCGCAGGATCAGCCGGAGTTGCACCCGGAACCTGGCTTTGAAGACCAAGTGCACGCGTTCAACCTGTTTGCATTCTTGTCCCGCTCGCAGGTGACCTGGAACCCGTCCTTCACCTCGGTGGTCAAGCACAGCTACATGTGCCCAACGACCGAGGAGCACATCTTGCCCATTATCCATGGCAACGATCGGGTCGAATGGTTCTTCCAGATGTGCGACGAAATTCACTGGAATTGCGCCGACAAGAATACTGGGAAGCCGCTGGCGCGGGTCATCATGAAAGCTGGCGACATGGCCGCCATGCCGGCGTACTGCCGCCATCAAGGTTACAGCCCGAAGCGATCGATGCTTCTGGTGTGGGAGAACGGCTCGCCGTCGCTGGTCTATGAAATCCAAAAAGGCTTGTCGCCGGAAGTGCCGGTGTCCTTCTGATGAATACGCACCTTCATACCCTCGAAGAGCGCATGGGGTTGACCCAGCGCATCCGTCACCAGCTATTCATCGGTGGACGCTTCATGGATGCGGAGTCGGGCGACACGCTCGCCACCCTCAATCCGCACGATAACAGCTTGATCGCGCATGTCGCGATGGCGGGTCCCGCCGACGTCGACAAGGCGATAGCCGCTGCCAAGGCCGCGCAACCTGCCTGGGCAAGGATGGCGGCAATGGAGCGCGGGCGCCTGCTGCTCAAGCTGGCTGACGCGATCGAGGAAAACGCCGAGCAACTGGCGGTTCTCGAATCGATGGACACCGGCCACCCAATACGCGACACCCGTGCACTGGACGTGCCACGCACCGCAGTCACGTTCCGCTATTTCGGCGGGATGGCAGACAAGTTCGAAGGCTCGGTGATTCCGGTTGAGGCGGGTTTCCTGAACTATCTGGCGCGTGAGCCGCTTGGCGTGGTGGGCCAGATCGTGCCATGGAACTTCCCGCTGATGTTCACCAGCTGGAAACTCGCGCCAGCGCTCGCGGCCGGCAATTGCGTGGTCATGAAACCGGCTGAACTGACGCCGTTGTCGACCTTGCGTATTGCCGAATTGATGGCCGAGGTTGGGTTTCCTCCTGGCGTCGTGAATATTCTGCCCGGCCTCGGCCACGTGGCCGGGCAGTACATGGCCGAGCACGGCGAGCTGGCCAAGCTGGCCTTTACGGGCTCGACCGCGACAGGACGGCGGATCGTGCAGGCGTCGGCCGGCAACCTGAAAAAGCTGCAGCTGGAACTGGGCGGCAAGGGCGCGAATATCGTGTTCGGCGATGCCAACCTGACCGCCGCTGTCAACGGCGCCGCCTTCGCCATCTTCCACAACCAGGGCCAGGCGTGCATTGCCGGCTCCCGGCTGGTGCTGCATAGATCGATTGCGGATGAATTCATCGCCCGCTTCACCCAGCTGGCAGCGTCGATCAAGCTGGGTAACCAACTTGACCCGCGCACGGAGATGGGACCGCTGACCTCGATGCAACAGCGCGAGCGGGTGCTGTCGTATTGCGGCGTGGCACTCGAGCAGGGCGGGAAAATCCTGCTGGGCGGTAAAGCGCCGGCGGATCCGGCCTTGCGGCAGGGCTGCTATGTCGAGCCGACCGTGGTCCTGGCGGAGCCGGGTGACCGGGTCAGTCAGGAGGAAGTGTTCGGCCCGTTCGTTAGCATCACGACGTTCGAGACCGACCAGGAGGCGCTGCGGATCGCCAACGCCACCGAGTACGGACTGGGCGCCGGCCTATGGACCAGCAACCTGCAGCGTGCGCACCAGATGGCTGCCCGCATCAAGTCTGGCATGGTGTGGGTCAATTGTTACAAGCGGGTCAGCCCAGCATCTCCATTTGGTGGCGTCGGCCAGTCGGGTTATGGACGAGAGATGGGCTTTGAGGTGATGCGCGAATACACCCAAGCCAAGTCGGTATGGATCAATGTCGACGCCAACTTGGCGCCTTATTACCCACGGTAGCGAGTCTTCTTCGCGATGTGAAGGAATTCATGATGCAACAAGTGAGTAATAGCGCCACCCGCAGCGCGCCTGGTGTGGGGGCAGACATCGGTTCGTTCGTGTGCGCACCGCAGATTCCCAGGGTAGTGTTTGGCGCCGGTGCGATTGGCAATATCGAACGCGAGATAGACTTGCTCGGGGCCCGCCGAGTGCTCATCCTGTGCACGCCTGAGCAGCGCGGTAGCGCGGAACTGGTAGCGCGCACGGTTGGTACGCGCAGCGCCGGGATTTTCGATGGCGCCGTCATGCACGTGCCGATCGAAGTCGCTCGCGACGCGCGCGCCAAGGCTGCCGCGCTGGAAGCCGACTGCGCAATCGCCATCGGCGGAGGCTCGACCATCGGTCTGGGCAAGGCGATCGCGCTCGAGTCGTCGCTTCCGATCCTGGCTATCCCCACGACCTACGCTGGGAGCGAGATGACCAGCATCTACGGTATCACCGAAGGTGGCGTCAAGAAAACAGGGCGCGACGCCAGGGTGCTCCCCAGAACCGTCATCTACGATCCTCAGCTTACCGTGTCCCTTCCTGTTGGGTTGTCGGTCACCAGCGCAATCAACGCCATGGCCCATGCGGCCGAGGGGCTCTATGCACAGGACGCGAACCCATTGGCATCGATCTGGGCCGAGGAGGGGCTGCGCGCGCTGGCATCCGGGTTGCCTCGCATGGTACGCCAGCCCGACGACGTGGCCGCGCGCAGCGATTGCCTGTATGGCGCCTGGATGTGCGGCCTGGTCCTGGGTAATGTTGGTGTAGGCCTGCACCATAAGCTGTGCCACACACTGGGCGGCAGCCTCAATCTCCCGCACGCCGAGACACATACCGTGGTACTGCCGCACGCACTGGCCTACAACGCCGCAGCCGCACCCGAGGCGATGCGACGCATTGCACGTGCACTCGGCTGCACCGATGCCGCGCAGGGCATGTTCGATCTCGCCCAGTCACTAGGCGCGCCGACATCGCTCCGTGAGCTGGGCATGCAGGAATCGCAGATCGGGCCGTGTGTGGAGATTGCCATGCGTAACCCGTACTGGAATCCCGCCAGGCTCACGACCCCGCGCTTGTTGCAGCTGTTGGATGCTGCCTACCACGGCCGCCGTCCGGTACCCGCGCGAGAGGAATGTTGATGAACGGTGTTACTGCGGACAATATTACTGAAGTGGTCAACGAGCGACTGGAGCGGTGCACCAACCCGCGCTTGAAGCAGTTGCTAACGAGCTTGACCCGTCACCTGCACGACTTTGCGCGCGAGGTCAAGTTGACCGAGCCTGAGCTGATGGATGCAATTGCGTTCCTGACGGAGACGGGGCAGAAGTGTGACGAGCATCGGCAAGAGTTTATCCTGCTGTCCGATGTGTTGGGCATGACAATGCTGACCGTGGCGCTGGGCCAGCAGGATCGCGAGGGCGCCACCGAAGCCTCGGTGCTCGGACCCTTTTACGTGCAGGATGCCGCGCCGCATGATCACGGTGAAGATCTCGCTCACGGTGCGAGTGGGGTCCCGTGTTTTGTTGAGGGCCGGATACGCGGGGAGAACGGCACGCCGCTGGCCGGTGCGGTGGTCGATGTCTGGCATTGTGACGATGCCGGCTTCTATGATGTGCAGTATGCTGGCGGCTCTTCGGCCTGCAGGGGCCGGTTGCACGCTGATGACGAAGGGCGCTTCCACTACCGTACGGTTCGGCCGGTTGCCTATCCGATTCCGACTGATGGTCCAGTGGGGCGCCTACTGTCAGCTACCGGACGCCATCCATGGCGACCGGCTCACATGCATTTCCTGGTGCAGGCACCCGGCCACGCCACTTTGGTCACCCAAGTGTTCGACAAATTCGACCCATATATCGATTCGGACGCCGTGTTTGGCGTGCGACCTTCGTTGATCGGCGAGTTCGTCCCCCATGAATCGGAAGAGTTCTATCGTGGCGAAAAAATTGGGGAGCCGTTTTATACATTGTCGGTCGACTTGGTATTGTCGGCTGACC
The DNA here is from genome assembly GCF_001941825.1 of Massilia putida. Lineage (NCBI taxonomy): Bacteria > Pseudomonadati > Pseudomonadota > Betaproteobacteria > Burkholderiales > Oxalobacteraceae > Massilia > Massilia putida. Next base: position 327,647 of record NZ_CP019037.1, on the reverse strand, counting down.
ACCAGAAGAGGTGAGCATGACAAACGAAGTGACGGCAACAGAGTTGTTGGACGGCCGTGCCGTGACCGTAATCGGCACCGGGTTGGTGGGCGCCGGCTGGGCGATTGCATTTGCACGGGCTGGAGCCAATGTGCGTCTATACGACGCGCAGCATGGCGCGGCCGAGCAAGCAAGACGGTGGGCGGCCTCCCAGCTCGATGAGATGGCTGCGACTGGACTGGTGCAAGCGCCAGAGGCGATCTGAACCGCCCCGGATTTGATGGAGGCTCCAACTCTTGAGAGAATGGAGCTATGAACAAGAAGCCAAGCAAATTTTCGCCGGAAGTCCGGGAGCGCGCAGTCCGTCTGGTACGGGAGCAGCGTAATGAGCATCCTTCGCTGTGGGCGGCGGTCGAGTCAATTGCAGGGATGATCGGCTGCACGCCACAAACGCTGCATGAATGGGTCAAGCGCGACCAGATTGACCAGGGAGAGCGCGCAGGAGTGACAACAGAGGAGCGTGAGCGACTCAAAGCCCTGGAGCGCGAGAACAAAGAGCTGCGGCGGGCGAACGAAATCCTGAAGCTGGCAAGCGCGTTTTTCGCCCAGGCGGAGCTCGACCGCCGTTTGAAGTCCTGAAGGCCTTTATCGATCAGCATCGCGACACCTTCGGGGTCGAGCCGATCTGCAAGGTCTTGCGGATTGCCCCGTCGGGTTATCGGCGCCATGCGGCACAGCTTCGTGATTCGTCGAAGCGATGCGCGCGGGCGAAGCGCGATGAGATTCTGTGTCCGGAAATCAGCCGGGTCTGGCAGGCCAACATGAAGGTCTACGGAGCCGACAAGGTCTGGAAGCAGATGAACCGGGAACGCATCGCCATCGCTCGCTGCACGGTCGAGCGCTTGATGAAGCGGCTGGGTTTGCAAGGTGCTGTGCGCGGCAAGCGAGTCCGGACAACGATTCCCGATTCTGCCGCCCCACGTCCGCTGGATCGGGTGAATCGGCAGTTTAGGGCTGACCGTCCAAATCAGCTGTGGGTGTCGGACTTTACATACGTTTCGACGTGGCAGGGCTGGCTGTACGTAGCCTTCGTGGTGGACGTTTTCGCCCGGCGCATTGTCGGCTGGCGGGTCAGTTCGTCGATGACCACTGATTTCGTTCTGGATGCGCTTGAACAGGCATTGTATGCTCGCCAGCCCGGTGAAAATGGAACTTTAATCCATCATTCCGATAGGGGCTCGCAATATCTCAGCATTCGCTACAGCGAACGCCTGGCCGAAGCAGGTATCGAACCGTCGGTCGGCAATCGGGGAGACAGCTACGACAACGCACTGGCTGAGACGATCAACGGCTTGTACAAGACGGAATTGATTCACCGCCGAACCTGGAAAACTCGGGAATCTGTCGAGCTGGCAACCTTGGAATGGGTGGCCTGGTTCAACCACCACCGGTTGATGGAACCAATCGGCTATATCCCGCCCGCGGAAGCTGAGGCAAACTACTATCGGTAGCTCAAGATCGCTGCCGATGAAACCGCATTAACTTAAACCAACCAGCCTCCACTATTCCCGGGGCGGTTCAATCAGTGAACGTATCATTGTAAGCTCGACCCTCAAGCACGCCCTTGACGACGTAGCATATGTCCAGGAATCGATCTTTGAAGATCTGGGGCTCAAGCAGGTGCTGTACGCGCAGCTCGATGCGCTTCTCGATCCGGCAGCCATTGTCGGAAGTTCCACATCCGGCATTCCCGCTTCAGCTTTTACCACTGGGCTCGCAGTTTCGCCCAGGGCACTGATCGTTCATCCAGTCAATCCACCACATTTAGTGCCGGTGGTCGAGCTGGTGCCCTCGCCATGGACGGCGCCGGCGACGACAAAATGGACATCGCGCCTCATGGATACGCTCGGCATGAGCGTAGTGCATGTGCGGAAGGAGATCGAAGGCTTCGTGCTTAATCGGCTCCAGGGCGCGTTGCTGCGTGAGGCCTGGGCCCTGGTCGAGGATGGTGTGGCAAGCTGCGCGGATATCGACGCTACAGTGCGCGATGGCCTCGGCTGGCGCTGGTCGTTCATGGGGCCGTTCGAGACGATCGACCTGAACGCGGCAGGTGGCGTGGCCGACTATGCCCGCCGACTCGGAGCGCTCTACCAATCTATCGACCGGTCGCGAGACCACAGCCGGCCATGGAGCTCGGAATTGATTGCTGAAGTTGAACGGCAATGTCGCGAGATATTACCTCTGTCGCAGTTAAATGACCGGCGTGACTGGCGCGACCGCCGACTGATGGAAATTGCAGCGCGTCAGAAAAAGCCTTACTAAACGCCAAACAGACTCTATTTTTGTTGCGTTCTCGCACCAGCTATCTTTCGACAGGCTCAAATCGAATTTCATTTTGGCACTCTGGCGTGACGAAATGAAATTCTTAAGTCAGGCGATTGATCTTGATCTTGACTATTGTCGATGGCTTCTTAAAAGGTGTAGAGGATGAAAAACTTGAAGATTCGGGAACGTTTGTACACTGGCTTCGCGGCTGTGCTGGCGATAACCCTTACCGTAGCAGTGCTGAGCGCAATCATGCTGGAACGACTGCGTAGCAACTTGGACAACGTCGTCAATAGCAGCAACGTCAAGATCAAGACGGTCAACGTGGTACGCCACGTCGCTGTCAGCATCGCTGTCGACATGCGCGACCTTACTGCGGCCAAAAGCCCGGCCGAACTGGCGAAAATCGACCATCGCCTTGACCAGCAACGCACCGCTTGGACCGACGGATTCCAGAAACTCGAGCGGCTGCTTACCTCATCGCAAGAGAAACAGCTGTTCAACATGCTAAAAGAACGGTCGGCTGCCTCCGTACCATATTTTGAGCGCGCCGCGAAGCTGGCCCATGAGGGAAAAGGTGCGCTCGCTACTGAGATCCTGGTAACCCAAGGAGCGCCATCGCAGCGGGCAGCGCTGGAGGTGGCGGATGAATTGTTGAGGCACCAGGAACGTTTGGCCAAAGAAGAGTTCGATAGCGCCAGTGCGCAAATCGAAACTTGTCGCATGTGGCTGATTGGTCTTACCTTCGGTGGACTGGTGCTGGGAGGCGTGATTGCCTGGCAAATCGGTAACATGGTCTCCTCGTCGTTGAACGAGGCTCTACGTATTGCGCAACGAGTGGCTGAGGGAGACCTTACTGCAGACATTATTAGCCGTTCTCGAGACGAGACCGGGCAGGTAATCACCGCTTTGAGCGAGATGAACGGTAGCTTGGCGCGCATTGTTACGACGGTGCGCAACGAAGCGCATAGCATCGCTACCGAATCGGCGGAGATCGCTGACGGCAATGCTGAATTATCTGTCCGCACTGAGCAGCAGGCCGCTGCGCTGACCGAAGCATCGTCATCGATGAAAGTGTTGGTCGCACGGATCCGCGAAAATACTGAGCATGCACGTCGAGCCTTGGCGCTTACCGCAAGCTCGTCCGCAACGTCGGCTAAAGCCAGTGAAGTCGTGGGGACCTTGATCTCTACCATGAATACCATCAATGAATCGTCGAAGACCATCGTGCGCATTACCGACGTCATTGATGGGATTGCTTTTCAAACGAATATTCTTGCGCTGAACGCCTCGGTCGAGGCGGCACGTGCAGGGGAGCATGGCCGCGGTTTTGCTGTGGTGGCAGGAGAGGTGCGGGCTCTGGCTCAACGTTCGGCTGCCGCTGCGAGCGAGATCAAGACACTCATCAAAAACTCGGTCGAGCAAATAAGTGCTGGCACTGCACAAGCAATCCACGCAGAAACCGCCATGAATGGGCTCATCAGCGGCGCGGGTATGGTGAGCAGGATCATGTCCGAGATTGCGAGCGCGTCGGAGGAGCAAGAACATGGCATCAACGAGCTTAATATAGCAGTTGCTTCGATTGACCAAGTAACCCAGCAAAATGCTGCGCTGGTCGAGGAGGCCGCCAGCGCCACTGAGGCGATGCGTTCACGTACCACCACGCTGCTTGATGCTGTAAGCGTATTCAAGGTTGAGCTTGAGCAAGCACGAAAGTTTTCTGATGAGACCAAGTCAGGAAAGAGTGAACTCAGCGGCCGCTCCACGTGGTCTGAACCTTCTGCCCAAGCGGGGCAGCACGGATGGGTAGGCAGCCGGCCAACCCATCTTATTCAAGGAAAAACATGATTAGACATATCGTGATGTGGAGCTTGAAGGAAGGCGCCGACGGCTTTACTAAACCAGAAAATGCCTTGCGCCTGAAGGCATGGCTCGACGAATGTCGTGATGCCGTGCCGGGTATGTTGCGTTTTGAAGCGATCGTTGCACATGAAGGACTCGAGTCTACCTGTGACGTAATGCTGTACTCAGAATTTACCTCGCGAGCCGCGCTCGATGCCTACAATGCCCATCCTAAGCACGAGCGATTGAAGGCTCGGGTTGCCCCCCTTCGAGACGGTCGGCACAGCTTCGATTATGAGATATGAAGGCGGTGAACCGCCTCGGGTTTTGTACAGGCTTCATTGTTTAAGAAAATCGAGTGTGAGTGGCCACGAGTTCGGTAGACACCCCTGAGCCTATAATTGTAGGTTCAAGGAGAAAGTATAAGTGGCATGCGGTATCCAGAAGAATTCAAGATTGAAGCGGTCAAGCAAGTGACGGAACGCGGCCACCCGGCCACGGAGTAAGGTACGCCTTCATTCGCAATGCTCGCAATGAGCATTCGATCCTAAGGCTTAGCAAAATAATGGCGGTGCACCCCAGCGGTTTTTATGCTTGGTGTGCCGAGCCCGAAAGTCAGCGGGCTTTAGATGGTAATCCCCCCGCAAAAAGAGCGCGTTTAGAAGTAGAATTTTCTACTTAAGACAGAAAGCTCTACATGAAGACGTCCCGCTTTACCGACAGCCAGATCATTGCCATCCTCAAGCAGGCCGAAGCCGGCAGCCCTGTACCGGAGCTTTGCCGCGAGCACGGCATCAGCAATGCCACGTTTTACAAATGGCGCGCCAAGTACGGCGGCATGGACGCATCCTTGATGGCCCGCATGAAGGAACTCGAGGACGAAAACCGGCGCCTGAAGAAGATGTATGCCGAGGAGCGGCTCAAGGCCGAGATCGTCGCCGAGGCGCTGACAAAAAAGTGGTAGCGCCATCTCAGCGGCGAGAGATGGCGCAGTGGGCCGTGGCACAGCGGTCGGCCACGATTAACCTGGCGTGCCGGGCGTTTGGTATCAGCCAGACCTGCTACCGATACAAGGCCAAGCTGGACGCCGAAAACAGCGTTATCGCCGACTGGCTGGTACGGCTGACGAACAACCAGCGCAACTGGGGCTTCGGGCTGTGCTTTCTATACCTGCGCAACGTCAAAGACTTCAAATGGAACCACAAAAGGGTTTATCGGATTTACCGTGAGCTTGAGCTGAATCTGCGGATCAAGCCGCGCCATCGCCTAGTACGCGAGAAACCGCTGCCATTGGCCGTGCCGACTGCGATCAACCAGAGCTGGTCGATGGACTTCATGCATGACCAACTTTCCGACGGACGCAGCATTCGTCTGTTCAACGTCATCGATGACTTCAATCGGGAAGGCTTGGGGATCGAGGTAGATTTCTCGCTGCCATCCGAACGCGTCATCAGATCCCTGGACCGGATTATCGAATGGCGTGGCAAACCGAACGCGATCCGCTGCGACAACGGCCCAGAGTACATCAGCGCCGTGACGCTGGCCTGGGCCGCCAAACGCGGCATCCGCATCGATTTCATCCAGCCAGTGCGTATTCCGCCGAAACTGGACACTCGTTCCGCAGCAAACTGGACACGCATTCCAGCGCAAACTGGACACCTGTTCCAGGCGAAACTGGACACTCGGGGCGTGACGGCACGGGGTCGAGGTTTGGGTTTTACTCCTGATGAGCCGGGCTTGTCAAACCGGCCCGTTTTCTTCGCAGCGAATCTCCTTTCAAATTGAGCTGATGGGCATTGTGGACGAGGCGGTCAAGGATGGCATCGGCCAGGGTGGGGTCGCCGATGGCGGCATGCCAGTGCTCGATGGGTAGCTGGCTGGTCACGATGGTCGAGCGCGTGCCATGGCGGTCGTCGAGCACTTCGAGCAGGTCACGCCGGTGGGCGTCGTCTAGCACGGCAAGCCCCCAATCGTCGATCACGAGCGTGTCGATCCTGGCCAGTTGCTTGAGCAGCTTGCCGTAGCGGCCGTCGGCGCGGCCGATGCCCAGCTCGTCGAGCAGACGCGGCAAGCGCACGTAATAGGCGCTGTAGCCCTGGCGGCATGCCTGGTGCGCCAGCGCGCAGGCGAGCCAGGTCTTGCCCACGCCGGTGGGGCCAGTCAGTAGCACATTCTGTCTGTCAGTCAGCCATTGCCCGGCCAGCAGGCGCTGAAACAGCGCCTTGTCGAGGCCGCGCGGATGACGGTAGTCGATGTCCTCGGCGGCCGCATTGGGCTTGAGCCTGGCGCGCTGCAGGCGCAGGGCCAGCGCCTTTCCATCACGCTCGGTCACCTCATGGTCTACCAGCAGGCCGAGTCGCTCTTCGAAAGTCAGATGGTCCAGGTCCAGTGCGCTCTGCTCGGCGAAGGCGCGCGCCATTCCAAACAGCTTCAGGCGGGTCAGTTTTTCGTGGGTGGGGTGATGCAACATGGTGCGTCCTTTCATGGTTGCGGAAGCTGCGCGCCGGGGGCGCAGCTTCCGCGCACAATTCCTAAATTGTTTATACCGTTTGTTGTCGATGTCAGTGCAGCCGATGCGATTGGTAGTAGGCGGCGCCGCGCAGGTTCTCGTGCTCTGGCAGGTCGAGCGTGCGCTGCACGCCCTGCGGTTGCAGGTCGAGGCCGTTCTTGAGGATGGCGTGCACGCTCTTCCAGCTCACCGCGCTGTGCTTGAGGGCGCGGGCGCAGGCCGCCTCCAGCCGTTCGGCGCCATATCGCTGGCCCAGCGACAGCACACCGAGGCAGCTGCGGTATGCCTGCTGCGGATGGCGTCGCTGATGCAGCAGTCGTTCAACCAGCACCGCGCAACGCGGCCCGATGGCCTCTGCGCGCGCAGCCAGGGTGTTGGCGTTCCAGCCAGCGACTTCGCGGTGCGCCGCGGGCATGTGCGCGTCAATCGTTGTATGGCGTCCCTTGAAGGTGCAATAGGCGTGGCTGGCGATGCGCTGGCCGCGCTGGAAGACTTCGACAGTCGTCTTGGTCACGCGCACATCCACCTGGGCGCGCGCGTGCTGGCATGGTACCGAGTAGTAGTGCCCGTCGATCTCGACGTGGTAATCGACGCCCACCCGGGCCACCTTCCATTCGGCGTACTCGTAACGCTGTTGCGGAAGCGGTCGCAGGGCTGGCTGGTCCATCTCGGCGAAGGCGCTGGCGCGGCAGCCTGGCAGCTTCTTGAAGGGCCGCTGGTTCACATCGAGCAGCAGGGTTCGCAGTGCGCGATTGAGCTCATTGAGGCTGAAGAAGCGCTGGTGGCGCAGCCGCGCCAGCACCCAGCGCGTAATCACCAGCACGCCGTTTTCGACCTTCGCCTTGTCTTTCGGGCGCCGGGCACGTGCCGGCAGCACTGCCACGCCGTAGTGCTCGGCCAGGTCGTGGTAGGTCGGGTTGAGGTCCGGCTCGTAGCGCGATGCCCGCGACACGCCGCTGCGTAGATTGTCTGGCACCCACAGCGCGGTGCAGCCGCCGAAAAACTCGAGCGCGCGCACATGGCTGCCGATCCAGTCTGACAGCTGCTGGCTCCAGGTCGCCTCGAGGTAGGTGTAGTTCGACGCACCCAGCACGGCGACGAAGATCTGGGCTTCCCGGATTTCGCCGGTGGCGCCGTCGGTGACGCCGACGGTCTGGCCGGCGTAGTCGACGAACAGCCGTTCGCCCGGCGTGTGCGTCTGGCGCATCGACAGCGACAGCTGCTGGCGCCAGCGGCGGTAGTGGTCGCAGAACGCGCTGTACTGCAGGCCGTCTGGCTGCTCGGCCTTGTACTCTTGCCACAGCAGTTCGAGCGTGACGCCCTTGCGGCGCAGCTCGTTGTGCACGGTCGCCCAGCTCGGCGCCGGCCGCTTCACCGACGATGGTTCGCTCGGCGGGAACAGCCGCCACTCCAGCGCAGCGTCGTCGAGCTCCGGCGGCAAAGGAAAGGACAGGCCTGCCACCTTGGCACGGGCCAGGTAGTCCGACACGGTGGTCGGCGAGGCGCTGATGATGCGGGCGATCTCCCGCTTGGAGCGGCCGTGCTCGAAATGCAGCCGCAGAACTTCGTGGATTTTGCGCATGGATAACCTTTTATTGGCCAAGCAACCCTCCGGAAAAAATCCGCGAGAGTGCCATAGTTATCCCTTGCCGCCGGTCCCTTCAGGCCGCTTCAAACTGTCCAGTTTGGAGCGGAATCAGTGTCCAGTTTGCGCTGGAATGGGTGTCCAGTTTGCCGCGGAATCAGTGTCCAGTTTGACGTGGAATGGGTGTCCAGTTTGGTCCGGAATACGCAGCCAGGCCAGCCTCAGCAAAACGCTTACGTGGAGCGTTACAACAGGACCGTGCGGTACGATTGGCTGGCGCACCATCTCTTCGAAACGCTCGACGAGATCCAGGAATTTGCCACCCGCTGGCTGTGGACCTACAATCACGACCGGCCCAACATGGCGCTCGGCGGCATCACACCAAAACAGAAACTTACCCTTGCCGCTTAACCTCTACTTTTAGGTCGCTCTAAAAATGGGGGGATTACCGTGGGGCTCAAGAAGGCGAGGGGCCAGTATATAGAAAACTCGACAATATTTTTGGTAATGTCGAGTTTGCTACACAGTTTTATGAGAAATGGGTTGGGCGCATTTCAGGTATCACGAACCGTCATTGGACAGTTCTTGTGCGATGCAGCATCATGCTTATGTCTCCTCTATCTTCCTCCAAGAAAATAGATTCAACCCGCCTCTCGGCGGGTATTTTTTTGCCCGTTTCCCTCCTGTCTCAAGACTGCGGCGGCCAGTGTTCTTGATTCGCTTTGGCGCTAGGGGTGCTGAACTTCCACAATCCTATGGAGAACGCCAGCGCTTGGCCAAGCCGACTCGGTCGTTCTCACATCGACGAGTGTTTGCTGTCGGTCTCTCGACAAATTTTCGGGGCCGTCAGGTTTACGCGGCCCGTTGTTTAGTTCTTCCAACAGAGTCCAGTCAGGATGTATCGGAATGCCAGCACCGGGCTTGAGCATTCTTTCGCGACAGCGATCGCCTGCGATGCCCTGATGTGTCACGGAAAATCCGGAGATTCGAGTCGCTGGTTTCGGTACCCGCCGAACTAATCCGTGGCCTGTACAAGTCATGGCCGACAATCTCGCCCAGCCGCCTGGCTGTAAGTTGACGCCATCCGATCACTGCGCCAGGTCTGCTACGTCAGCTGGCTTACGCCTCGTTCCTGATCCGTTCTAAATAATTGCCCGTATGCAAAATTCGGCCGGCCGCTGGGCATTTCCCGCCCGCACACCGACACAAAAAACCGTCCGTGAAACGCTGAAATCATCCGGCAAATCTACTCAACATAACGCGGGCTATGTTGAGTAGTGTAAATTGAAAGTCATAAATATACCTGTTAAGATACCTGCACCTTGTTCCCCGACAGTCCCGATGAGCCGCCCACCTTTCCGCCTCCCAGACGACCAGGCCCGCCGCATTGCGCAAAAGGTCGCCGTGCTCGACCAGGACATCCCGCTCGACACCAGCAACCATCGTCCCTTCGTGGGCGCTTTTATCCAGGTCGTCCGTGACGCGACCGGAAATTATTTCAGTCCGATGATCTACCAGCGCCTGCTGCGTGCCTATGCGCCGGCGCGGCGACCATCGACCGCGACCATCGCCAGCGAACGTGCGCGTATCATGGATACAGCAGAGCAGCTCGAGCGGGCGGCCGGGCTTGATGACGTCCAGCGCGAGCGATTCACAGAGGCGATCAGAAACGTGATCGCCGACGAGCTGGAACAGCGCCTGGCCAGCTTGCCCGCAGCCGATACCACGACCGGATCCGCGCAGGTCGAGTTTTTCAAGAACCGGCTTGCGGAGTGTGAGAGCGAGTTACGGGCCTTGCGCGCCACCGCGGCGCAACTGGTCACCGACCTAGCTCTGAGTGCGCAGCGTGCTGAGATTGCAGAGCGCGAATTGAGTGAGCAGCGCCAGGCCAACGAAAAACTTGTTGAACAGCTTCGCGGCATCCAGGAAAGTTCCGATGGCAACCGCAGGTTTGCCTTGATGGCGATCGACGAGGTGCGTGGCGAGATGCGTCACTGGAAGGACCGTTGCGCAGACCTTGAATTGCAGCGTCAGCGCGACTTCCAGCAGCTCGATGCCATGCGTCGGCTGGTCAATGCACAAGACAAGGCAGGAAACAAAGGATTGCGATGACAAATGTTTTAGTACCGCTTACGCCTGCTTCAGGCCGGGAAGTCGGCAATGCCCTCGGCGTCGTCGCTGACGACTGGCATGCGGCCGAGGTCTGGCTCCAGGCGATCGCAAACCGCCCGCGGCGCAACTCGCCTCTAACTGTCGCGGCTTACCGGCAACATTTGGCGAAGCTGCGCTGGTACTGCGAGAACGTCAGTACGAACCTGCCATCAAAATGGACTGTCCAGGACGTCGACGCCTTCTATCGCTTTCTGAAGGAGTTACCAGAACACGCGCTGTGCGAGCGGGACTACGCGGGCCGCTATGCCGAACTGGGTGAAGCCGGGTACACCCCTTTTAGGTGCGTACCCTCGGCGAGCAGCCGTTCCGATATCCAGAAATGTGTGCACGCGCTGTTTCGCGCGTGGCGGGAAGTCGGCTATATCCAGGCCAATCCGATGGGTTTCCACGGCGCGGGCACGGAAAGAAAAATCAACGCCAACCGCGCCGTATCGCTTGACCTCTTTGACCTCGTGCTCGAGACCATGGAAGAACAGCCGAAAGACACGTTCGAAGCGCGACAGCGGCATGTGCGTGACCGCTTCCTCCTGATCGCGTTGCGTGAGCTCGGCCTGCGCTCGAGCGAATTGGTCAAAGCAAGCATGGGGGCATTCCGGCGCCTGTCTGATCCGAAATCGGGACGGACGTACTGGATCATGCACGTGACCGTGGAAACAGCAAAAGGCGGCTTAGAGCGCAAGATCCCGGTCACCCGGCAGGTATTCGAGGCGCTGGTGGCGTACCGCGAGGCGTTTGGCTTGCAAGCTTTACCAGGCCCTGCGGATACGACTCCCCTGCTGTTGTCGCCGCGGACGCACCGCAGCGCGACGACCTCCCGCGGCGTGCCCCTAAAAACCGTATCCACGCGGCGCGACTTCGGCAAATGGCGCGCGATCACGTCACGTCACGGTTTGTACTATGTCGTGAAGCAGCGCCTGGGCGCCGCGGCGGCGTTCCTCGAGTCGATCGGCGATCACGATCGCAAAGAGCAGCTCGAGCAGGCATCGCCCCACTGGCTCCGTCATACGTTCGCCAAGGCCGCGCTGATGCAGGGCGAAGACATGCGCAGTGTCGCCGCCTGGCTGGGCCACCGGGACATCGGCACTACGATGATCTATACCGAACAGGAGGCGCTCGACCTGATCAGGCAAACCGAACAGGTTCGGCCGGATGCCTTGGCGTTTGAAGCACAGTGGAGTGCGCCACGATAGCCACGACCGGATGCAGCGCTCGGCGCTGCACGCGATTTTTTCTCGGTTTACAAGTCGCCAAACAGGCTATGGAAGAAGTTGAGCGATTTGCGCCCGAAGTGACTGCTATTGTGATCACGCGAACGTCGTGGTGGTTTACCCAGGCGCTTAGGCGGCGGCTTCCATATGTATACCACCGCGGGCTTGTTGAACCGCCCCGGGAATAGTGGAGGCTGGTTGGTTTAAGTTAATGCGGTTTCATCGGCAGCGATCTTGAGCTACCGATAGTAGTTTGCCTCAGCTTCCGCGGGCGGGATATAGCCGATTGGTTCCATCAACCGGTGGTGGTTGAACCAGGCCACCCATTCCAAGGTTGCCAGCTCGACAGATTCCCGAGTTTTCCAGGTTCGGCGGTGAATCAATTCCGTCTTGTACAAGCCGTTGATCGTCTCAGCCAGTGCGTTGTCGTAGCTGTCTCCCCGATTGCCGACCGACGGTTCGATACCTGCTTCGGCCAGGCGTTCGCTGTAGCGAATGCTGAGATATTGCGAGCCCCTATCGGAATGATGGATTAAAGTTCCATTTTCACCGGGCTGGCGAGCATACAATGCCTGTTCAAGCGCATCCAGAACGAAATCAGTGGTCATCGACGAACTGACCCGCCAGCCGACAATGCGCCGGGCGAAAACGTCCACCACGAAGGCTACGTACAGCCAGCCCTGCCACGTCGAAACGTATGTAAAGTCCGACACCCACAGCTGATTTGGACGGTCAGCCCTAAACTGCCGATTCACCCGATCCAGCGGACGTGGGGCGGCAGAATCGGGAATCGTTGTCCGGACTCGCTTGCCGCGCACAGCACCTTGCAAACCCAGCCGCTTCATCAAGCGCTCGACCGTGCAGCGAGCGATGGCGATGCGTTCCCGGTTCATCTGCTTCCAGACCTTGTCGGCTCCGTAGACCTTCATGTTGGCCTGCCAGACCCGGCTGATTTCCGGACACAGAATCTCATCGCGCTTCGCCCGCGCGCATCGCTTCGACGAATCACGAAGCTGTGCCGCATGGCGCCGATAACCCGACGGGGCAATCCGCAAGACCTTGCAGATCGGCTCGACCCCGAAGGTGTCGCGATGCTGATCGATAAAGGCCTTCAGGACTTCAAACGGCGGTCGAGCTCCGCCTGGGCGAAAAACGCGCTTGCCAGCTTCAGGATTTCGTTCGCCCGCCGCAGCTCTTTGTTCTCGCGCTCCAGGGCTTTGAGTCGCTCACGCTCCTCTGTTGTCACTCCTGCGCGCTCTCCCTGGTCAATCTGGTCGCGCTTGACCCATTCATGCAGCGTTTGTGGCGTGCAGCCGATCATCCCTGCAATTGACTCGACCGCCGCCCACAGCGAAGGATGCTCATTACGCTGCTCCCGTACCAGACGGACTGCGCGCTCCCGGACTTCCGGCGAAAATTTGCTTGGCTTCTTGTTCATAGCTCCATTCTCTCAAGAGTTGGAGCCTCCATCAAATCCGGGGCGGTTCAGCGCCAATTACGGAATTGGGAATTTGTCGCGTCAAGTTTTCTAGTCTAGTTTGGTTTATCGGCCGGGGTAGTCGCCCGGAACTTTTCCGTTGCCGCTAGATAGCCGGGCGCCATGGTTCAGTGATCAATTCCCGTTCTTGGTTAGGACCACGCAGTAAGAACTTGCCGGTCTCGGCAGCGAACGACAACTCGAAAGTTTCATCGTCAATATTCTCTTCGTCGTACCAAGTACCGTCTTCGACGCTCTCGACAGACGGGGCCAGCCACAACAGGAACTCTTCAAGATCGTGACGCTTGTTCTTCAACTGAGCATTTACGACGACATAACGACCGTCATAGGTGATCCGTCCTTGCATCAAGTAAAAAGGCGCAGTTTCTAAGAAGTCCTGATCTGCGGGGTCGTCGATCTTGTCATCGACGGCCTTCCGATCTTCCGAGGTAATCAACCGAAGCCCGTGATCTATTTCTGAGTCGACTGGGCATTTCAGACGGATATGTGCTTTCAGTATCGTAAATCCGCTCATGGCTCGATTTCCCTGCTGTTCCGGCGCCGCCTTATGCGTCACCCCATGCTTTGCATTATACCGTTGGTATCAACGGTCGGCAAGCTATTTCAACACTTTTTTCGCCTTCTCGGCGACCAGCTTCTGGAGCACGTCGTTCCGGCTGGTTCCGATGCCGGCGGCGACTAGTCCATCCAGTTCGGCCAGCGCCGCAGCCGTCTTAAAACGCACCGTAAAGGCCGCACCGCCAGCCTCCTTGATGTTCGCGGCCATGCGGCTGCTGCGCTGCGTGCTGGTCTTGTCGTAAGGGTCTTTTTTCGCCATCAGATAACCCTCGCGACAATCGCGCCCAGGCGCACAGGATTGGCATCGATAAGTCGCTTCGTCGCTGTCAGGGTTTCGTGACCCAACAGCTCGTTGATGTGTCGCAGGTCGAAGCCGTTGTTCGCCAGGCGCACAGCGAACGTGCGGCGCCCGGACATCGCGCTTGCGCCCTCGATGCCGGCCTGCAGGTGAAGCTTGCGGAATAGCTGGCTCAACGAGTCGCATGAGTAGCTGGCCGCACCGCTGGTAGTACGGCGCTTGATGAGCCTGTACGGCTCGCCATCGCCGGTAAGAAAGAGCGGACCGTCGGGATCGAGGCCACGAAACGCTGTCGCCATAGGAGTCGTTCCTTGCTCATGCGCGGCGCGGTACGCCAGATACGCGTCGAGCGCGCTCACCACTTTCGCATTGGACCAGTAGATCGGGCGTTCCTTCCCGTTGTACGCGATGCCGGCATCAACGCAAGACTTCACGCGAACGGAGCCATCCCCGTTTAGGTAGGCACGGACCGTCAACCTGGCGATCTCGGTCAGCATCATGCCGGTGCCGTACACCGTCGTGAGAAGGGCCACATTGCGCAAGGGCGATTCACCCGAGACCGCTGCGACTTTCAGAAGGTGCCGCAGGCGACCTTCTTCAATATAGGGTGCTTTCGCCATTCGTTCTAAGCTTCCTTAACGTTCTATTCAGAGGCACTATCCGAGCAGATTACCGCGAAACGTGCTCCATAACAAGACGACAAGCGCCGTCCTCGGAAAAGCCTGAGTCATCGACAGTAATGGACGTGTGCCCTACTCCCAACTCAAGATGCCGCCGGTCTGGTACTCGGTCACGCGCATCTCGAAGAAGTTGCGCTCCTTCTTCAGGTCAATCATCTCGCTCATCCACGGGAACGGGTTTTCCTCGTTCGGGAACAGCGCATCCAGGCCGATCTGGACGGCGCGGCGGTTCGCGATGAAGCGCAGGTAGCCCTTGAACATGGCCGCGTTCAGGCCCAGCACGCCGCGCGGCATCGAGTCTTCGGCGTAGCGGTATTCCAGGTCGACGGCCTGCAGGAACAGGCCCTTGATCTCTTCGCGGAATTCCGGCGTCCACAGCTGCGGGCTTTCCATCTTGATCGTGTTGATCAGGTCGATGCCGAAGTTGCAGTGCATCGATTCGTCGCGCAGGATGTACTGGTACTGCTCGGCGGCACCCGTCATCTTGTTCTGGCGGCCCAGCGCGAGGATCTGCGTGAAGCCGACGTAGAAGAACAGGCCTTCCATCAGGCAAGCAAACACGATGATCGAGCGCAGCAGCTTCTGGTCGTTTTCCAGCGTGCCGGTGTGGAACGTCGGATCGTTGATGACTTCGATGAACGGGATCAGGAACTGGTCCTTGTCGCGGATCGACGGGATCTCGTTGTAGGCGTTGAAGATTTCCTTCTCGTCCAGGCCCAGCGATTCCACGATGTACTGGTAGGCGTGGGTGTGGATCGCTTCCTCGAACGCCTGGCGCAGCAGGTACTGGCGGCATTCCGGCGCCGTGATGTGGCGGTAGGTGCCCAGCACGATGTTGTTGGCGGCCAGCGAGTCGGCGGTCACGAAGAAGCCGAGGTTACGCTTGACGATGCGGCGCTCGTCTTCGGTCAGGCCGTTCGGGTTCTTCCACAGTTCGATGTCGCGCTGCATGTTCACTTCCTGCGGCATCCAGTGGTTCGCGCAGCCGGCCAGGTATTTGTCCCACGCCCATTTATATTTGAACGGGACCAGCTGGTTGACGTCGGTCTTGGCGTTGATGATGCGCTTGTCGTCCGCGTTCACGCGTGAACTACTGATCTGCCCTTCCGGCGGCTCATCGTCCCACAATAACATTTCAACTCTCCTAGTACGTTGGCGGTGTTCTTTTCGGAGTTCTGGAAGTCGATGGGCGACAAGCACTTTTCCGCTTTCATTAAGGATCTCTTGAAGACCTTGCGCAAGAAGAACGGCCTTGTCGTACTTGATTCGCAATCTCCGAGCGACGCCCTGCGGCATCCCATGGCACGCACGCTGATCGAGCAGGTCGCAACGATGATCCTGTTCCCCAATCCAGGCGCCGACTACGCAGAACACAGGGAAGGGCTCGGATTGTCGGACAGGGAGTTCAACCTCATCAAGACAGACCTGCCTGAAGGTTCCGGAATGTTCCTGCTGAAGCAGGGGCGCCATTCGGTCGTGGCCCGGCTGCCGCTGGCTGGGATGGACGATGACCTGGCGGTACTCTCCGCACGCACCGCCAACCTCAAACTCATGGATCGCCTTATCGCCAAGTACGGGGAAGACCCCGACACTTGGGCACCTCACTTCGACATCGAAAGGAAATCCGCATGAACCTCCGTATCCTCGCCGTCGCCACCGTGCTGGCCTGCGCATTCGAACAAACCCATGCCCAGTTGACCGTCATCGATCCCGCGGTGCTTTCGCAGGCGGTAATGCAGGTCAAGGCATGGACCGACCAGTACAAGCAGATGGCCATGCAGATCGACAGCATCAATTACCAGATCAAGTCCACGACTGGCGACCGCGGCATGTCGCGGCTCCTGCCTGCCGCCACGCCAGCGCTTCCTGCGGACTGGGCACGCTCGATAAGCGATCTTTCCGCGCTCGCTCAACAGATCCGTCAAGCGCAGGCGGTGCTTCGGCCCGACCAGGCCGCACGGCTGGCTCCCGAGCTCCAACGCTTTCTGGCGCAGGCGCAGGACATTTCCGCCGCCAATCAGGCGATGGCGCAAACCGCTTTCAACGATGCGACGGCGCGCCAGGCGCGACTGCAAATCCTCACCGACACCTTGGCACGGACCGAGGATCCCAAGGCGGCGTACGACCTCGCTAACCGGATCGCCATCGAGCACGCGGAACTGGTCAAGGACCAGAACCAGCTGGAGGCCGCGGCGAATGGTGCCGCCGCCCAGGAGCGCGCGCAGCGCCTGATGATCAGTCAGATGCGCGCCGGCGCGGTCGGGACGTCGATCCCGCGCATCGAGACGCCGCTGCCATGAGCGGCAAATCCCATCAACAATCGAAGGAGGCATTCATGAAAGCGACACTGGCCATCGTATCGATCGCGGTCTTGATGTGCGGATGCGGACGCGAGCCTGCCGGGACGATCCCGGAGCTGGGGGATCGCGTGCTTACCGTGGACGAGTTCTTGGCCCACCCGGCGCTGCGCGGCAAGGTGAGTGCGCTCTGCCGGAATGATCCCGGCCGAACGGGATTGACGCCGAACTGCGTCAACGTCCGGCGAGCAGACCACATCGCATCGATGGGGACTGCCGACAAGCTCCATCTCGACCTGAGCCACTAGGAGAATCGATCATGGCCGCGCCAACCCTCTATCGTGACGGCATGAATTACATCAATGCCGTGTGCGAAGGCTACGTCGGCGAGAACGTGGTGGCGGTCGCCCGGGTCGTCGGCCCGTTTTTGATGGCGATGCTCGGCCTTTACGTGGCGCTGTGGGGATTCGCCAGCCTACGCGGCTTGATCCGGGAGCCCGTCAACGAATTTATCAACCGGGTCGTGAAGCTGGCCGCGATTCTCGGCATCGGATTCAACGTCGCGAACTACAACACGCTTATCACCAATACGTTTTTACGTGGCCCCGATGAGTTTGTAGCCGGTTTGGCGCGGAGCCCTGGCGGCGACGGCGTCATCAGCGGTCTGGATGCGATGCTCAACGACGGGCTGCTGCTGACGACGCGATTCTGGGCCAAAGCCGGGGTGCTCGACGGCGACTTCGGAATGTACCTGATTGCCGCGGCGGTCATTGTCATGACCATCGTCGTCACCGCCTATGCGTTCTTCCTGATGGCGTTATCGAAAGTCGTGCTCACGGCAGTGGTCGCAATAGGCCCGGTGTTTTTCATCGGATTGCTGTTCGAGGCTACGGCGGGGTTCTTCAATTCCTGGCTGCGCCAGCTGGCGAACTACTTTCTGGTGCCGGTGCTGGTCGTCATGGTCAATTTGCTCGTCATGAAGCTGTTCGCGAGTGCGGCTAGCGGACCTGCCGCGATGACGTCGAGTGCCGAAGTCGCGGAGGTGTTTCCGTTCCTGGCCATGGGACTGGTCTGTCTTCTCGCGCTCGCCTCGGTGCTCAGTATTGCTGCCGGATTGGCGGGAGGCGTGTCCCTGTCTTCGTTCGGCATGGGGCGATTCGCGGGCAAATTGCTGAGCCTTGGAGGTATGGAACTCGGAAAGCAGATCGGCCTTCAAGGCACCCGTCCGGTGGCGTGGACCGGAAAGAAAGTCGCTCGTGGCGCCTGGAGCGCCTACCAGAACAGAAGCCGCAATTCGATTCGCCCGTCCAAGACCAAAGTGAAATTGCTGACCTACAAACCGTGAGGAACAAATGCGCAAACTTTTGATCCTGCTGGCCGCAGCCAGCGTACTCGGCGGGTGCGCGAATGCCCCATTGCCGGGATGCGATGGAAGCGATCGCCGCCCAATCAACGTTCCGGCCAGTGCACAGGCCGAATATCCCAGCTGCAGCGCATCCGTATAAAGGAGCATGCAATGAAAAGCCGATCCAACGCAGATCAACTGGTCGAAGAGTTAGCAGCTACGCCCCGTTCGATAATGGAAATTTCTTTCGCATATGAAGTGAGAAACCGATGAACACGAGCACAACTTTTAAAACCGAACAGCAGTTGCTGGAGATGGTCGCGCATGCAATCGCGTTCAATTTCCTGATGTACGTTCACGAGACTTACCCACACCAGAGCGGCCTGCTGTATAAGCCCCCGGGCGGACGCCAGCGGGTGTGGAATCCGCTGCTCAACAATGCCGATCTCCTGCAACTGGCGGTGGCGGCACCGACCGTCAATCTTCACGACATCATTGCCCAGGCGGCCGCGATCGACGGCGATGAGGCTGCGCGCCATGCGTACGTCCGCGAAGCATTCGTGCGCGCGGTCACGCTAAGCGTCGTCCCAATGGCTGAAACTCCTGCTGTCATCGACAACGCGACGCCTGCCCTATGATCCATCCTGCACCCGATACCCTTTGCCTGTACACGGACCCCGACTATAAGCCGGCGACGTCGGAGGACGTGCGTGCGGTGATCCAGATCCTCAACATGACCGGCGATCAAGTGGCCGGACTCGTCGGGGTACGGGACGGACGTGCCGTGCGCCGTTGGCTTGCTCCAGAATCATCGAAAACCCACGCCCAGATTGACTACGCCACCTGGCGTCTGTTGCTGCTTGAGGCCGGCCTAGTCACTCTAAAAAGGGTGCGCCCCAAGAGTGAAAAACCCTTGAGCGGGGCTAAATCAGTAGGTCTAAAAGACCTAAAATTAAATCTGTAACAACCGATACAAAATGAATCACCACGAGTTTTCTAGACACTCGACAGCCGCTGAAAATACTGCTTTTCGTACTCGACCGGCGACAGGTCATTGCTGAAGCTGTGCCGCCGCTTCGGATTGTAGAACATCTCGATATAGTCGAAGACGTCCTGCTTTGCCTCTTCACGGGTGCCATATGTTTTGCGTCGAATTCGTTCCCGTTTGAGCAACTGGAAGAAGCTCTCGGCAACGGCGTTATCGTGGCAGTTACCGCGCCGGCTCATGCTTTGCTGCAGGTTGTGCGCGTCCAGGAAGTCGCGCCAATCGGTTGAATCCGCCGCGCGTCTCGGCGGTGGCGAATTCGCTTACCTGATGGAGGATGCGGGTGCTGATTCGCCTGCGGCAATCGCAAGCCGCATACTGCTGGCAATCGGCGCCCCCATCCGCGTCCACGGTCTTCTGCTCGACGTCGGCTGCAGCATCGCCAGCCAGCCCGCCGGCACTTGGGACCGCCGCAGCCTGTTCGAAGCGGCGGACCAGGCCATCTACAAAGTCAAGACCAGCGGTAAAAGCGGCTACGGGGTATTTGCCGCCTGACGGTACAGCCACCGGACCTGATCATCCGCGACTACCGCACAGGTCCATCCGGACCATCCAGGCCGCCCTACATGTTCGGATAATTCGGTCCACCGCCGCCTTCCGGCGTCACCCACACAATGTTCTGTGTCGGATCCTTGATGTCGCACGTCTTGCAGTGCAGGCAGTTCTGGGCATTGATCTGCAGGCGCGCAGCGCCGTCGTCGGTACCGATGTACTCGTACACGCCGGCCGGGCAATATCGCTGTTCCGGACCGGCGAATGTCTTCAGGTTCAGTTCGACCGGCACGTCGGCCGAACGCAAGGTCAGGTGGGGCGGTTGCGCCTCGCTGTGGTTGGTGTTCGAGATGAACACGGACGAGAGGCGGTCGAAACTGATTTTACCGTCCGGTTTCGGGTACTGGATCGGTGTGAAATCGGTGGCCGGCCGCAGGCACTCGTGGTCCGCATGCTTGTGGCGCAGCGTCCAGGGCGCCTTTCCACGGAACAGCAACTGGTCGATGCCCACCATGAGGCTCCCCTTGTACAGTCCCTGCGCCATGAATGGCTTGAAATTGCGGCCCCGGTGCAGCTCGTCGTGCAGCCACGAGGCGCGGAACGCTTCCGGATACGCGGCCAGTTCGTCGGATGCCCGTCCGTTCGCGATGGCGTCGAACGCTGCCTCGGCCGCCAGCATGCCGGTTTTCATCGCCGCATGGCTGCCCTTGATGCGTGACGCGTTCAGGAAACCGGCATCGCAACCGACCAGCACGCCTCCCGGGAAGGTCAGTTTCGGCAGCGCTTGCAGGCCACCGGCCGCGAGCGCGCGAGCGCCATAGGAAATACGCTTGCCTCCCTCGAAGAACGTGCGGATCGCCGGATGGGTCTTGTAACGCTGAAATTCCTCGTAAGGTGACAGATAGGGATTCTGGTACGCCAGCCCGACAACGTAGCCCACCGCGACCTGGTTGTCCTCGAGGTGGTACAGGAAAGAGCCGCCATAGGTCGCGGCATCCAGCGGCCAGCCGGCGGTGTGGATGACCAGCCCGGGCTGGTGTTTCGCGGGATCGATCTCCCAAAGTTCCTTGATCCCCAGCGCGTAGGTCTGCGGATCGCATCCTTCGTTCAATGCATAATGGTCCATCAGCTGCTTGCCCAGGTGGCCGCGCGCACCTTCGGCGAAGAAGGTGTATTTCGCATGGAGTTCCATGCCGAGCTGGAAGTCGTCGCCCGGGTTGCCGCTACGGTCGATGCCCAGGTTCCCCGTCGCGACACCCTTGACCGCGCCATCGTCGCCGTACAGGACTTCGGCGGCGGAAAAGCCAGGGAAGATCTCGACACCAAGCGCTTCCGCCTGCTGCCCGAGCCAGCGCACGACGTTGGCCAGGGAAATCACGTAGTTGCCATGGTTCTGGAAACAGGCGGGGAGCGCCCATGCGGGCGTCTTGTAGGCCTTGCGCTCGGTGAGAAACAGGAAGCGGTCTTCCGTGACCTCGGTATGCAGCGGCGCGCCCATCTCCTTCCAGTTCGGGAACAGCTCGTTCATCGCGACCGGATCCATCACGGCGCCGGACAGAATGTGCGCACCGATCTCGGACCCCTTCTCGAGGACGCACACCGACATGTCGGTGCCGGTCGCGCCGGCCAGCTGCTTGAGGCGGATCGCGGCGGACAGACCCGCCGGGCCGCCGCCGACGATCACCACATCGTATTCCATCGACTCCCGCGGACCGAATTCGTCGAGGAGCCTGCTTGTCTCTGTCATGGTCATCAACCTTCTTCTTGCCAAACCTGGATAAATATACTCATAATCATATATATCATTAATATGATATTAAAGCATATCTTTTCATCTGTCAGCAACTAATTTTCACGACATCGCAGCCTTCGATCCCATTCATGACCATGACGACAAACAATGACGCCAGCGAGGACAACCGGGCGGTCCGCTCCTTTTGCCGCATCTGCTCCGGGCTGTGCGGTACGGTGGTCGAGCTGGACGACCGGCGCCGCATCGCCGCAATCCGCGGCGACAAGTCGCATCCGCTGTCGCGCGGCTACGCCTGCTTCAAGGGCTTGCAGTCCGGCGCCGCCCACAACGCGCCCGAGCGCATCCTGCGGCCGCTGAAGCGGATGCCGGACGGCAGCTTCGCTTCCATTCCCATCGAACAGGCCCTGGACGAGATCGCAGCTGGCCTGGCGGCGATCCGCGCGCGCGACGGCGCGGACGCGCTGGCGCTTTACCGCGGTACGCAGAATTACCTCAACGTCGCGGGCTTCACCATGTTGTATTCGTGGATGAAGGCGCTCGGCTCGCGCGCCTTCTTCTCCACGATGACGATCGACCAGTCCGCGAAATGGGTGGCGATGGAACGCCTGGGGCGCTGGGGCGCGGGACGCCATCATTTCCGCGAAGCGCAGGTATGGCTGTTCGCCGGCTACAATCCGCTGCTGTCGATCCAGGGCGGGTCCGGCTTCTTCACCGCCAATCCGACCAGGGAAATGAAGGACGCCAAGGCGCGCGGCATGAAGATCATCGTGATCGATCCGCGCCGCACCGAGACCGCCCATTACGCCGACCTGTTCCTGCAGCCGCGGCCGGGCGAGGACCCGACCGTGGCCGCCGGCCTGCTGCGCTGCATCCTCGATGCGGGCTGGCACGACGCCGCGTTCTGCGCCGACCACGTGGACGGCCTGGATGCATTGCGCGCGGCCGTGGAACCGTTTACGCCGGCCTACGTGGCGGCGCGCGCGGACGTGCCCGCGGACCTGCTGGTGCAAGCGGCGCGCATGTTCGCCTTCGAATGCCGCAGCGGTGCCGTCAGCACCGGTACCGGCCCCGACATGGCGGCGCGCTCCAACCTCGCCGAACACCTGTACCAGGCCATCAACGTCGTGTGCGGGCGCTTCCTGCGCGAGGGTGACGACGCCGGCAACCCCGGCGTGCTCGGCAAGGAAAAAACGCAGCGGGCCGAGGTCTTGCCGCCGCGCCGCACATGGGAGCACGGGGCGCGCGGCCGAATACGCGACAGTGCCATCCTGTTCGGCGAGATGATGACGGCCACGCTCGCGGACGAGATCCTGACGCCGGGCCCCGGCCAGATCAGGAGCCTCATCGTGGTAGGCGGCAATCCCGCCAGCGTGCTGCCGGACCAGCGCAAGGCCGTGCACGCGCTACGCGAGCTGGAGCTGCTGGTCAGCATCGAGCCTTTCATGACGACGACCGCAGCGCTGTCGCACTACATCCTGCCGCCGCTGATGCAGTACGAACGTCCCGACATCTCGCCCCCGGCATTCGAGGCATCCTATTTCGCGGTACCCTTCGCTCAGCACACGCCCGCCGCTGCCGCCGCGCCGGACGGGAGCGAACTCACCGAGGACTGGTACGTATTCTGGGCGCTGGCGCGCAGGCTGGGCCTGCAGCTGTCGATGGCGGGCAAGGCCCTCGACATGGACCGGCCACCGACCACCGAAGCATTGTTCGACATCCTGGCGCGCAGCGCCCGGGTGCCGCTCGATCAGTTGCGCGCCACGCCCGGCGGCATCGCACCGCGGCTGCCGCCGCAGCGGGTGGCGCCCGCGCGCGACCGCACTGCCCGTTTCGCCCTTCTGCCCGGCGACGTGGCGGCCGAACTGGCGGCCGTACTGGACGACGACGGCACCACGCCGGATTTCCCGTTCCGCCTCTGTTCCCGGCGCATGCGCGACGTGATGAACAGCGCCTTCCAGCAGCTGGCGCCGATGCGCGCGCGTACGGCCGGCAATCCCGCCTGGCTGCATCCGGACGACCTGGCCCGGCTCGGCATCGCGCCCGGCGCCACGGTCGAGATCGTATCTGCCCACGGCCGGCTGCGGGCGACGGCGGCGGCTGACGACACGCTGCGTCCGGGCATGGTCTCGATGAGCCACGGCTGGGGCGGCCTGCCCGACGGTGCCGGTCCGGCGTGGCCGGGCGCGAATACCGGGCTGCTGGTCAGCAACGAGCGCGATTGCGAGTCCATCAACGCCATGCCGCGCCTGTCGGCCATTCCCGTCGCGATTGTGCCGTGCGCCTGACCGCGCCGCCGTCAGGCGCGCGGGCGCTGCGCGGCGGCGGGAACACCGCCGGACCGTCCCGCCCGCGCGCGGCGCGGCAGGGTGATCCCCACGAGCAGGAGCAGCAGGCACAGGCCCGCGATGGTCCCGAACGCCCCGACGTAGGCGCCGGGCGCCGGATAGCGCACCGCGCCGCCGGCCGGAAACGCGATCGTGGTGCCGGCCATTACGAACCCGACCAGCTGCGAACCCACCGCCAGCGACACCGAGCGCACCACGGACAGGACGCCGGTGGCTTCGCTGACCCGGTCCGCCGGGACGTCTTCCACGATCAGGTTGGGAATCGCGGCGAACAGCACCGCCAGCCCCAGCGCCTGTACGTAGTCCATCCCGACCAGGAACACCAGGTTGCGGTGCTCCAGCAGGAGCGCACTCCAGCCCACGCACAGCAGCGCGGCGCCGGCCACCGTGGCCACGCGCGGACCATGGCGTGTGCTGAGGTAGCCGCTCCACGGCCCGCCCACGAGGTACAAGACCATCACCGGCAGTTGCAGCATGCCCGCCGCCGTCGCGCTGAGGCCGAAACCCTGGCCGCTCCCCGCCGGCTGCTGCAGCAGGATCGACATCACCTGCGGATACTGCAGCGCGCCCAGGCACAGAAGCGCCATCGCCGCATTGCCCAGCGCGACCTGGCGGCGCTTGAGCAGGCGCAGGTCGATCATCGGGTTCTCATGCCGCAATTCGTAGCGCAGCCATACCGCCAGCACCAGCGCGCCCGCCCCCAGTAAGGCAAGCGTGCCGTGATCGCTCCAGCCGGTGGCCTTGGCCCGCATCACGGCGTACATCAGCATGCTGATGCCAGGCACCAGCAGGACGCCGCCGACCAGGTCGAGCTTGCCCGCGCCGCGCTGGCCGGGCACCGCCGGGACCCAGGATGCGCAGGCCGCCAGCGCCAGCACTGCCAGCGTCGCGCTCACCCAGAAGATCGCCCGCCAGTGGAAGTGGTCCACCACCACGCCGCCCACCAGCAGGCCGACGCTGCTGGTCACCGTGGCCGACACCGCGACGATGCTCACCGCCAGCGGAATACGTGCCTGCGGCAGGCTGCGCCGCACCACACCGTAGGACAGCGGCACGAGCGCCCCCGCCAGGCCCTGCATGCCGCGGCCCACGATCATGAATGCCAGGCCCGAGGTCGTTGCGCTCAGCAGCGAGCCGCAGAGGGCGATCCCGAGCACGCACAACATCACACGCTTGAGCCCGTACAAGTCGCCGAGCCTTCCGCACACCGCCGCGCCGCCGGCGTAGACGAGGAAATGGGAGGTGATCACCCATTGCACGGCGGGATTGCGAGGGTATGCCTTCAGGATCGCCGGCAGCGCGCCGAGGGTCATGGTCAGCTCGAGCGCGGCCGTGCACTCGGCCAGGATCAGCGCAAGGAACAGCAACCCGATAGCATGCCGGGTGAGGGGTGGTTGCATGATGTCTCCGTCATCGTTGTGAAGTCATCTCAATTATATATATGATTAAAATCTTTTGATATCATTGGCGGCGTCGACAGAGGAGCCAACCATGCATGCATCCCCCCTACTTTCCAGTGCGCCCAACTTCCGCGATGCGGGCGGGTACCGCACGACCGACGGCCGCCAGGTCCGCCGCCGCGTGCTGTACCGTTCAGGCCACTTGTCCACATTGAGCGAAGGCGACCTGGCGCGGCTGCGCGCACTCGATATCCGTCTGGTCTGCGACCTGCGCACGGCGTCGGAGCGCCGTGCGCAGGCCAGCCGCTGGCCGCACGACAAGACACCGCTGGTCGTCGAGTTCGACATCGGGGCCGACCTGCGCGCCGGCGACGCGCACTGGACCGCCCGGTTTGCCGCGGATCCGACGCCCCATGGCGTCAGGCTGGGCATGCTGGCCGTCTACCGCAGCCTGCCGGCCGCATGCGCGTCCCACCTGAGCCGGCTGTTCGCCATGCTGCAGGACGAGGACAGCATCCCCATGCTGGTCCACTGCGCCGCCGGCAAGGACCGCACCGGTTTCATGATCGCGATGATCCTGCTGGCGCTCGAGGTCCCGCTCGCCACGGTGATGGACGACTTCCTCGCAACGAACGCGCAGAACCGCCACGACGACGGCGCGCTGCTGACCAGGATGCTCGGCCGGGTGCTCGGCGCCGCGCCCGATCCGGCGGCCGTCGCCGAACTGGCCCGGGTGCGCCGCGAAGACCTGCTCGCCGCCCTCGACCAGATCGCGCAGGACTACGGCACCGTGGCCGATTACCTGGCAGGGGCCTGCGGCATCGACGACGCTCGGCGCGAACGCCTGCACCGCCTGTTCCTCGTTCCCCGGGGCCTGGAAGCCTAGAGCGACAGCACGCCGGTGATCCCGCCATCGACCAGCAGATCGGTCCCGGTGATAAACGAGGCCCGTTCCGAACACAGGAATTCCAGCGCATCGCAGACTTCCTGCAGGCCTCCCTGGCGGCGCAGTGGGGTACGTTCCAGCAAACCCTGCTTTTGCGGACTGGCCTGGAATTCGCGCTCTCCCATGGGCGTGGCGATCAGCCCCGGCGACAGCGACACGATACGGTGGCCGGCCGCGCCCCAGGCCGGGGCCAGGCGCCGGCACATCCGGTTCAAACCGTATTTCGACACCATATAGCTGCGCGGCGCATCGATGGCACCGCCCAGCGCGGCCTCCAGGGCATCGACGAAACCCGGTTGCAACGGATCGTCGAGCAACAGGTGCAGGTGCCGCAGGTTGCCCGCCAGGTGGCCCGCGATGGAGGAAACGAACACCGCGACGCCCTGGCGCATCAGCGGCAGGACCGCCTCCGCCACCCGCGCCGCGCCGGGCAGGTTGACCGCCATGATGCGGCGCCAGTCGCCCGCCACCGGCGACAGCGCGACCACGTGCACCAGCGCCGCCAGCGGCCCGCCAGCGGCCAGTTCGTGCGCCATGCGCGCCACCGATTCCTCGCACGTCACGTCGCAGTGGACCGCGGCGGCCGCGATGCCCTCGTCCCTCAGCGCGGCCGCATGGCGCTGGGCCTGGGGCAGGTCGATATCGGCCAGCACCACGCTGTAGCGCTGGCCCATGCGCCGCGCGCACGCCAAGCCCATGCCCCCGCAACCGCCCACGATCAGGGCGCGCGGCAGGTCGGTACGCACGGCGCGGCCGGCGCCGGCGACAGCGTCCGCGCTCATGGCAGGCTGCCCAGGCTGGCGAGCATGCCGTCCGCCGACGCCTCGTAATTGCGCGTACTGCCGACCATGCGCACCGCCTGCTCGCGCCGCTGCGGCTGGAAGCTGAAGCACAGCGCCGGCAACTTCAGGGCGCCCGCGCTCGGCACCTGGTCGTGGTCGACCGCCCGGCCGCCCGCGACCAGGATGGCGCGGCGCAGGATGGTGGCATATTCCGCCGCCGGCAGGTCCATCGCTTCAGTCCAGGCGCGAAAGCCCGTGTCCAGCGCCTGGCCGGCGAACTGCTGCGGACCGACGATGACATTGTGGTCGACCTGCCAGGCCATCACACGTTCGCCGTTCAGGTCCAGGCGCGCCTCGGTGGCGCCGAATTGCGGCCGGCCGTTCTCCCAGCGCAGGATCTCCAGATCGTCCACAACGACCTCGTAGCGGCGCCGCGACTCGGCGCGCCGGATCTGCGCCAGCACCAGGCCCGCCAGGTCGAACACGTGGGTGCACTGCTCGCGCATTTCGACCAGGGTGCCGATCTCGGAGGCGCGCGCGACCAGCGGCTTGCCGACCAGGTCCTGCAGCGGTGCGCCGACCTGGGCG